>JAPUJS010000328.1 GCA_027296045.1 bacterium
GCTGCTCGACCTCCATCCAGGATCAGGTCCAGATTGGGACCCAGTTCTTTGGCGGCCATGAAAGCAGATTCGGCGGGAGGATTTCCAGACCGGTTGGCGCTGGTGCTGGTGATTGGACCTTTGAGTTGGGATAGAAGATCTTGCGTGATCGGGGCATTGGAGTGGCGCAGGGCAATGGTGGATCTCCCGCCCAGAAGTTCGGAGGGCAGGTTCGGATAGGCTTTGAAGATGAGGGTTAGTGGACCCGGCCAAAAAGCAGCCATCAGACGGCGGGCGTTCGGGCTTGTTTCGGTGGTGAGGGTGTGGAGGTCTTCGATGCCGGGAATGAGGACGATGAGGGCTTTTTGTGTACTCCGGCCTTTGATGGCAAAAATGCGTTTGAGTGCGTCGATGTGAAAGGGATCGGCGCCGAGGCCATAGACGGTTTCGGTGGGGTAGGCGATGACACCACCGTTGCGAACCTGTTCGGCGGCCCTGCGAATGCCATCTGGGTCGGCCGGGACGATCATGGTTTTCGAGCAGCCTCTCGACTTTGTTCAAAGGCAACTGCAAAATCCAGAAAATCGGCAAAGTCGATCAGGCCGTCGGTATTGAGGTCGAATCGCTTGTCGGGAATGGGGGTGTCAAAGGCAGCAGCGAAAAGTAGGAAATCGGACAGATTGATCCGGTTGTCACCGTTGAAGTCAATCGAGATGCCACCTGGACTCGGGGCGCTCAGGTTGGGCGTGTTGGGGAACAGGATGCTGAGTTCTCTGATACGGTGGTTTGACCGATCGGCGATAAAAAGGGTGCCGGTCGGCCCAACGGATAGCCCTTGAGGGTCGCTCAAACTGACTTCGAGGGCAGGGCCCGATTCCTGGTCAAGTTGATTGATCCCGGTGCCTGCTACGGTCTGGATCAATTCTGTGTTGAGATCCAGAAGACGGATGCGATGGTTGCCCCGATCGGCAATATAGAGACGTCCGGTTTTGTCGACGGCAAGGCCTGCAGGCGCATTCAGTTGGGCGAATACGGCCGGTCCGCCATCTCCGCCAAACCCGGCTTCTCCGGTGCCTGCAATGGTTGTGATGATGCCTTCTGTATCGACCTTTCGGATTCGATGGTTATTGGTATCGGCAATGTAGATTTGCCCCAAGCTGTCTATGGCAACATCCAGAGGGTTGTTCAACACAGCCTGTGTGGCCGGGAGACCATCGCCGGAGAAACCGCCGGCAACAGGACCAAATCCGCCGCTCCCTGCAACGGTTGTAATGATACTGTTCAGGTCCACCTTGCGAATGCGCTGATTAAATCGGTCTGCAATCCAGACATTGCCCTGCGAGTCTGTAGCCAGGCCGATGGGGGTGTTTAAGTTTGCATCTACGGCCGGTTCCCCATCTCCGCCAAACAGGGCTGTGGCACGACCTGCAAAGGCCACAATGGTATTGTTTGAAGAAAAAATCCGTCTGGCTACATGGCCGCCCGATTCGCTGAGCAGCAAGTCGCCATTTGGAAGCACGATGACGCTCCGAGGGTTGGCCAGGGCCGCTTCAGTGGCAGGGCCATCGTTGCCTGTATCCCCCAGACCAACACTTCCTGTACCTGCAAAGGTTTGGATAATTCCTGTTACCGCATTTACCCTTCGGATGCGGTTATTGCCGGAATCTGCAATAAAGATGTTGCCGACAGAATCCACAGCAACCGATCTAGGAAGTCTCAAAAAGGCATCGGTCGCGGGACCTCCGTCACCTGCAAAATCGCCAAATCCCTGGCTTGCACCGACGACGGTTCTGATAGTGAGTTCTTCAGACCCAAAGGGTTGCAGCAATTGAATCATAACCTGGTCGGAGAGGAGGCCGGGAGAAGCGGCCGTAATGATAGCGGTTCCGGGAGCGGTTCCGGCACGAAACCGAAGGGTCGCCACACCGTCTCTTACCCGGACGGAATCGCCGCCAACAAAGATGCCTTCTCCGCTATCGAGCGTAAAGAAAATGTCTCGATCGCTGACCAGAAAAATGTTGTTTTCGTCGTTGAGCACGCTGACCGTAAATTCTGTTTCGGCCATGCCGTTGGCAATCAGAGATGTGGTCAGCGTTTCCAGGCGAAGTCTTGTAGGTGGAAGAGACGCCTCCTCGGTGATCTCTATGATGCGGTTGACGATCAAGTTTTCCGAGATTTGCTGGACAATACCACTTGGCCAGCGCACGGTCAGAATGTTGAGGAATTCGGCCTGGCCAACCCCAAAAGAGGCCACCAGGGCATCCTGGGAGAGAAAGGAAGCCCCTCCGGTAATTTCACGGAAAGCTCGTTGATTCCCATTGTAGACAATTTCGATACGTGTGCCGATCGCATCGGCGCTGCTTTCGGTGCTTATGGGGCGCACAATAAGCCAGTTTCCATTGGCCTCCTGGTTTTGATAGAGTCGGTCCGGACCCCCTTGAACGGCCACATAGAGGTCGAGACCGCCGTCGCTGTCGAAGTCGGCCAGCGCAACGCCCCGGCTGTCTTCGACAAGTTGAAAAACACTCGTATCGGTCAGGGTGCCGACAAGGGGATCGCCCTGGGTGATGGATAGGGTGTCTGTGGTGGAAGCGATGCCCATAGAATCGGCTTCTTCGGTAAAGACACCACCACTGTTTCTATAAAAAAGGTTTGGTTCGCCGCTGTTGGTGACATAGAGGTCCAGGTCACCGTCGTTGTCAAAATCGCCCCACACGGCTCCTCGCCCGCGTCCACTGTGGGCAATACCCGAGGTTGTGGCAACATCCCGAAAGACATTGCCGTCGTTGAGGTAGAGGCGGTTTTGCTCGTTGAAATAGGGGACATAGAGGTCCAGGTCGTTGTCATTGTCCACGTCTCCCCAGGAGGCTCCGAAACTGGGTCCGGAATCACTTGGGATAAATTGTCTTTCGATGCTTTCAAATATGCCGTTGTTGTTTCTGAAGAGGCGATTGGGTCCACTGTTTGCTAAAAATAAATCCGGGTCTCCGTCGTTGTCGAAGTCGCCCCAGGCGGGTTGAATGCCGCTTTCCAGATCGCCCAGACCCAACGAGTCGGCCAGGTCGATAAATTGGCCATTGTTGTTTTGAAAAAAACGATTGGGTCCAAAGTTGGCGACATACAGATCGGGGTCGCCGTCGTTGTCATAATCTGCCCAGGCAGCACCATACCCGTCTCCATTGTCTGAAACCCCGGTTTGGTCTCCTACGGGCGTAAATCGGTTGCCGTCGTTTCGGAACAACCGATTGGGTTGTCCAAAGTTGGTCACATACACGTCCAGATCGCCGTCGTTGTCATAATCCGCCCAGAGGGCTGCACTGCCATCACCATTGTCGTTTACACCGAGCGTGGATGCTGTTTCGGTGAATGTGGTCAGGTCGTTTCGATAGAGCAGATTGGGCTCCAGGCTCCTGACAACGTAGAGGTCCGGATCGCCGTCGGCATCATAGTCACCCCAGGCCACGCCAAAGCCCGCTCCCGAATCTCCCATGCCCAGGTTGGGCCCCACACTGGCAAATCCCCCAAGTTTGGGAATTTGACTCAGTCCCTGTACTGACAGGACAACGGTTGGAGAGAGAGGATCGTTGTTGAAGATGGTTAGTGTCGCTTCTTGAATGCCTCCTGTGGTTGGACGAAAAATAATGGATACATTTTGGGTGAATCCACTGGAAATTCGAAGGGTATCGGATAGATTGGCGATAAATTGGGTATCCGTCGAAGTCACTTCAGGGATGATCAGTGTGCCTTCTCCCAGGTTCGAGATTTGGATCTGCAGGGCCTGTTCCCGGCCGACAAACGTACGATCAAATACCAGGAAGTCGGGTTGAACGCCGATCACCGGGGCCACTCCCTGGCCAGAGACCTCGACCGTCGCGATGGGGATGCGGGGGTCGTCGGTTGTAATGGTAATGAGACCTTCAAACGGCCCTTCTAATGGGGGCGCAAACTGGATCTGAATTTGGGCTTCCTGGAACGGACCAATTTGAAAAGGAAAGGGTGTGAGCACAGAAAAATCAGGTTGATTGGATGTGACACGCTGGACTGTGAGAGGTGCGTTGCCAAAGTTGGCGATTCTGACAGATCGGGATATCGGATCTCCAACGGTAGTCCTGGAAAAGTTAATCCGGTTGGTGATTTGAGTTAAAATGGCAATTCGAAACGTGGGGTCAAACAGCTTGCGGATTCGGTTGTTGCTTGTGTCAAGAATCAGAAGGTTTTGATCCACATCGAGTAGCAAGTTGCTGGGTTCTGCAAGGCTTGCGTCCAGGGCAAGGCCGCCGTCACCCGAGAAATCGCCGATTCCGGCAGGTATGCCTGCAACCGTCACGATCTCTTGCGTTTCGGGGTTCACGGATCGAACGATCTGGTTTCCGGTGTCGGCAATGTACAGGGTTCCATTTTGGTCTAGCACCACCCCAAAAGGAACGTTTAGAAAGGCGTCTGTTGCAGGTCCGCCATCTCCACCCAATCCACCGCTTCCAAAAATATCGCTGGGACCCCGACCTACGACGGTTGTGATAATACCCGATCCGATATCAATACGCCGGACGCGATGGTTGTTGAAGTCTGCAACATAAAGGTTGCCCGAGGAATCGAGGGCCAACCCGGCCGGGGCCAGACCGGCTTCGAGTGCCGGGCCGTCGTCACCGGAAAAGGACGGGTTGCCTGTTCCGGCAAATGTCTGAACCGTGCCTGCGACCAAATCCATCCGCCGGATCCGATAGGATGGTGCGGTCAAGTTTTGGGCATTTTCCGAGATATAGAGAAATGCATTGCCATCTGCAAGCAGGCCAACAAGGTCATCAAAGGCAATCGATGTTGCAGGCCCTTCGCCTCCGTCGATGTCCTGTTCTCCAGTGCCTGCAATGGTGGCAATTGTTCTGTTGGCGGCGTCAATCCTGCGGATCCTGCGGTTGCCGGCATCGGCAATATAGACGTTGCCCGACGCGTCAAGGGTGACCGACTGGGGTCTGCTTAATTGAGCACTGGTGGCTGGCCCGCCGTCGCCCGAAAATCCGGCCTGGCCTGTTCCTGCGATGGTGCTAACCGTGCCTGTGACAATATCCACTTTCCGAATCCGGTGGTTTTCTCGGTCTGCAATATAAATATTGCCTTCCACATCGAGGGCAAAGCCTAACGGGACATTCAGGGCGATATCGGTGGCAGGAATGCCTTCGCCTTCGGTTTGGCCTCCGCCCACGATGGTTTGAATAGTACCGGGGTCTTGCGCAAATGCGGCAGCCGATAGGCAGATCAGCAAGGCGGTTATGAAGCGGGTTAGAAAGCGCATAATCAAGAGGGGTTCGTTTTTCCAAGATATAAATCACGGCCCTTTGCCAGGGCAGCGATTTTTTGGTCGGCGACCGAGCGTTTGAGCATCCAGAAACCGCAGTCGGGGTGAACAAACCCGATGCGTCCCGGCCCAAGCGTTTTTTCGGCGGCTTCGATTCGGGCGGCCACTTCATCGGCGGTTTCGATGTGGTTGACTTTGATGTCGATCACACCGATTCCCAGTTTGATTCTGGAATCGACCTCTTTGAGAGCTTCCAGGTCTTCGGCAGGGCGGTGCGCCAATTCCAGAACCAGGTGGTCGGTGTGGAGTGCGTTGAGAAATTCGACCAGGTCTTTCCAGGTGCCGCCCTGAATGACCTGTCCGCCATAGTTGCCAAAACAAAAGTGAACGGCTTTTTCGGTGTCCGGGTCCACCCGATCCAACACGGTGTTGATGGCTCGGGCTGCCAGAGGACCATCGGACGGGTTGCCCGGAATATTGGCTTCGTCGATTTGGATACACGCGCAAGGCAATCCTGCCATCTGTTCGCCCAGGACCTGAGAAAGGCCCATGAGCAGGGCTTCGAAGTCTGGATAGTGGTTGTCCAGGAGGGTGCGGGCGAGCATGTAGGGGCTGGTGAGTGTGAATTTGAAGGGACCGCCTGCGACGGAGGCGGCTCGAACACAATCGGACAACAGGTCCAGAGTGCCTTCCGAAAGGGAGGCGTCGACGACGGCTGCGGGCTTTGCCCGAAAACCCATGGTCTGTTTGGCCCGAAATGCTTCGGTTTCACTTCGGCCAAAATGGGTGCGGGTTCCGCCCAGCGGACGAACGAAATATTCGATCATACCGTTGGTTTCGGGGTGGTTGATGTCAAAGCGATAAAGCTCCCCATCGGTTGGCAAATCGATGCCGGCCTGGCGCTGGGTGTCGAAAACGACCCGGGTTGCATCTTGAAGGGCGGTTTCGCTGGGGGCCGAAACAAGCCATTCGGGCACGGGATAGGACCCGACGGTGGTGGTCAAGATTTCGGGTTGGTCGGGCAGGACTTGACGGGCTTTTAATTCAGAGACCGCGGCCGGAGCAGCGGAGTTTACAGACATAACACAAATCCTTTACTTCTATAAGCTTTTCTTGGAAACGTTCCGATTACTTGAATGCATCCCGGATGGTCTGGAGCTTGGTTCGGTTGGTTTCGTCCAGGTTTTTGAGGGCTTCGAATATGAAGGCGAGCAGGACGCTGAGCATCAAACTGAGGCCCCCGGCTGTGACCACCATCAGGGTTCTGCGGGGGCTGCTTCTAAAATCGGGAGGCACGGCCCAATCTAAAACGGTAACAACGGGGGTGTCCCGGTTTTCTTCAAACAGGGTTTTTTCATATTCTTGCTGCACAAATGCCAGGATGGCATTTTGAATTTTGATTTCCCGCATCAAACCAAAGGCTTTGAGGCCCAGGTCGGGGATTTGGGAGAAGGGAATAAACGGCGTTGGCAGGGTGCCGTTGCGTTCTCCCTCTTTGAGTCCGGTGAGATTTCCCCCCATCAGCATTTCGTCGATGGCTTTTCGAGTGGCGTCGATTTTGATGACAAGCTCTTTCAGGTGTGGATTGTCAGCCGTCATCGTACGGGCGGCGACTTCCCGTTCAATATGGAGTTCTGCCAGGCTGACAAAGAGCAGATCAGCGCTTTCAATCTGGGCTTTTGCCTGGGTTTCCAGGTCATAGGCATGATATTTTGTCTGAAATTTGCTATATGATAGTTCCGATTGGTAGACATCTTGCCGGGCCTGGTTGAGACGTGTTGCAAGATACTGACGATACCCTCGCGCCTTTTCCCGTGATCGAGACCGGAGGGTTTGGTCGAGCCTTTTTACAAATGCGTTGGTAATGTCGGCCGCCAGCCGGGGCGTTTCGTCCTCGTAGGAGACCGATAGGAATTGTTCTCGAGAAAGCTCGATTTGTAGCCGTGTGCCGACTTCATCAAGCAATTCCTGGCGGGTGCCGGTTTCATAGCGGTCGGCCAGGTTGAAGCTGTCGGCAATGGCCAGGCGCACGGTCTCGCTGGTGAGCACGGGTTCGAAGTCGGTGGCGACAATTTTGCCTTCCCCTATTCCCAAAAGATTGGTCGACAGATTGTTCAGGATGGCAGAGATGCCGAGGGCGTCCTGGGATTCCTGGGGAGGATAGATGAGGGCATAGGCGCGATAGGACTTGGGTAGAATCAGAGAGACCCCGGCCGTGCAGAGCGTGACGGTGAAGAAGGAAAAGAAGATCAACCGTCGCCAGCGGACGATGACGGCCAGATGATCCAGGATGTTCTTTTCTGCATCCATTATTTTGTCGTGCTCCTGATGATGAAGATCAGTGTGGCAATTTGTGATACAATTCCCAGGGTTTCCCGAAACCGGCGGTAGCCCTCACCGGGGTTGTTGCCCTGAACAAAAATGCCATCTCCCGGATCAATCCGGTCAACCTTGTGGGCCAAAACCAAATTGCCGGTGCGGGCCTTGATGACATAGACGCCGTTTTTTTTTGCCCGGTCTTTGAACCCGCCGGCCTGTTCGATGTAGTCCAGGAATGTATAGCCGGGGTTGTAGGGGACTTCGACGGGAGAGATGACATACCCGGAGACGTTGACAAAAGGTACAAGTTGAGGGACTTTGACCACGTCGCCGTCTCTGAGGCGGATGTTTTGTGACGGGTCATTTTGTTCGAATAGGGCCACAAAGTCGATCGGCAACCGTCCCTGAACCTGCTGGGTTTTCATGGTCAAATAGGCCCGCTCATAGTCGGCCAGGCTAACGGCCGGCAGATTGAGCCGGCGGTCGATTTCGTTGTCAATTTCTTCTGCCCCTTCGATATGTCTGACAACGGTGGCCTGTCTGAGGGAGGCTTCATCGGTAAACCCGCCCGCCTGTTCGATGAGCTCTTTGAGGGTGAGTTCGCTGCCGATGGGATAGGTCCCCGGATGACGAACTTCGCCCAGGAGGGATACAAACGCTTTTTTGCCTTCGATATTGAGTTTGTCACCTGCCTGCAATTTCAGGTTGGCCTCTAGATTGCCTGCAAGAGCTGCCCTCAAATCGATTGGGATGCGCATTTTCTGGCCGTTGAGCCTGAGCAGTTCGGCTTTGGCCGTGTTGAGGTTTCCAACCAGACCGCCGCCCATGGTGATCAGGTCGGATATCCGGTCTTCGGGTGCATATTCATAACTTCCCGACCGACGAATGGCTCCGGACACACTGATGGAATCGCCACGAACCGGTATGAGGATCTGGTCGCCGTCCATGATAAATGGATTGTAGGCAGGTTCTCCGGTCAGGTTCCAGAGATAGAGGTCTGCTCTTTGTGTTGTGGCGACAAGGCGTCCGTCGTCTCCGATATGCTGGACCTGGATATTTCGAAGCGACGAGCGGCCTTCCGGCTCTTCGAGCAAGCCGCCGGCTTTATAAATCATTTCGGAGACCTGCTCGATGCCGTTGACCGGATAGGCGCTGGGGTAGAAGACTTCTCCGATGACATTGACGGTAAAAGGGCGAAGTCGGGAGAGGGTCACTTCGATTGCCAGGTGCTGGAAGCGGTTTTGAATGGCACTGTGGATGGCAATGTGTACTTCAGACAGGTTCAAACCGGCCAGGTGAACGGCGCCTACGTGGGGGATGACAAGCTTGCCTTCTACGCCGACTGGGATTTCCAAAAGCTCGACTTCCTCGCCGCGTTCGACAACAATGGCGAAGATGTCTCCAGGGCCGACGACGTATTTGCCGGTTTTGATAATGGCGTTATAAGCGGCTTTGCTGATGCTGCTCACATCCACAGATGGGATACGCTGGGGCCCCGTATCTGTTTCGCCTTCTCGCCCGCCTTGTTGTTGTGGGGAGAAGATGCTTCGGGATCGCTTACGCGGCTTTTTTCTCTCTTCTTCCCGGTCCTTTTGACGGTTGGATTGTGCATATAAGACAATGGGTTGCAGGGTCAGTGAAAGCATCAGCAGGACTGATAGGATACGGGAAAGAGATGTCTTGGGGAAATGGGTGTTCATTCGACAACAACTCCGTCTGAATCGATGTTCAGAACGTGGGCGTGGGCGACGATATTGTTTTTTTGCCAGGCGTTGACCATGGCCTGGCCGATGGCTTCCACTTCTTTTATATACGCCATCAGGCCGCGGATGTTCCAGGAACGTCTTCGGGAATGTGAAACAGGTTGTAGAAAAAGATTTTGGGAATCGAAGCCAGGTTTTGATAGGTCGGCGCATCGACATCCGGTGTCCAGGACCAGTATGAAAGGGGCCACAATAAGCATATTAGGTACGAAATTACTTGACATCGACAGGGTATATACCTAAATTTTGCCGTTAAATCAGTCGGCTGGGTGATCCCAAGTGGAGGGCCCGCTGAAGGGTTAATTTTAAAAGCTCTGGCAGATAAAGCCAAGGGGCTGGGTCCCAAATTCAGGGATGTAGCCAGTTGTGTTATAGGCCAGCGGAAACTCGATATCCGAGATATCCGCTGGCCTTTTTTTCAATAAGCACATATTCAGGTACTGTGGAGGTCTGGCCAGAGGCATTGAGAGATGGAAGCTGTGGGCGTAGACTGGATATCAAGAGGGAGTACAGGACATTGGGTTTACTAACACGAGGACAGATGGAGGCTGAGATCAGTCGGCGTCTGATCCAGTTTGAAAAGGAGCACATGGGGCGGGGTCCGGAGAACGCTCGGACACGTATCTTCGAAGACGTGATTTTCGTGCGGCTGTCTGGTGTGCTCACGCCTGCCGAAAAGCGTCTGGCCAGAGAACAGGATGGCGCCCGGCTGATCAAGGAAGTGCGTCTCCGGTTGATGGACAGTTCTCGAAAGGCCCTGGAGGATCTGGTGCTCGATGCGACTGGCTGTAAGATGGTCAGCCTCCACACTGATCTGAGCACCCGGACGGGCGAACGGATCTTGGTGTTTGTGCTGGATCGGAATATAGAGGCAACGCTTTCCCGACGGAGGAGGCAGGAAGGACCATAAGAATGAATATCTAAACGGAGGCCGCCGGGAAATTAAACCAGAAGGTGAATCCCATGAAAATCAAGGATATGATAGCAAGTAAGGGTTCCAGAGTGTTTTTCACTTGCCCGAAGGTCACGCTTCGGGGTGCACTCTGTGCGATGGTTGAAAATAAGATCGGTGCATTGCCGGTCATCAATGGTTCCGGTGCGCTTATGGGCATCATTAGCGAGCGGGATATCATGCGGGAAGTCTTTAATGGCAGTCGCCTGGATGAAAAGCAGGTTGGAGATGTGATGACCCGGGAGGTGACCACTGGATCACCGGATGACGATATTGATTACGTCATGAACAAGATGACAGAAGGGAGATTTCGTCATATGCCGATTATTGAAGGGGATCAGTTGACCGGTATTGTGTCCATCGGAGACGTTGTGAAGACACAACTGGACCAGACGAAGACTCAGTTTGTTAATCTGGTAGATTATGTGACAGGATCTGTTGACAAATGAATCTCAGGTATGGCGGTACTGTGCCATCCACTTTCTCAAGGAGGTGTGACCGTTGCAATGGGTAAAGCCTATAAGATAGGAAAAGCTCGTGGGTACATTCTGATCGTGGTGATAATCGGAGGCTTGATTCTGCTGGTTTACTCGACTCTCACCAAGGAGCCGGACAGACGGTATGACAACATCGAGAAATTGAGAAAGGGTGCCACGCCCTAGGCACCAGGTTAGGACTTCGATGACAAACAGATAGGGCTGCTCGGCGCATCTGCCGTCCACCAGCCTAGTCGGAAGAGATGATCGAAACATAAAGGAGGGGAAGAAAGATGCCAGTTTATGAGTATAACTGTCTCAAATGCGATAAGATTTTCTCGATTACGGAAAGCATCACACAGCACGGGTCCAGGAAGGTTCGGTGTCCATCCTGTCGGAGTACCCTGGTCGAACGGGTCTTCGGCCCGTTCTTCGCCAACACGTCTAAAAAATCTGAATAAAACAGTTCTGTCACATTCCAGCGCAAGGTCAGCGGAGCACGCTGAGACTGTGAGAGGGCGAGGGGATCGCTGTGACGAGGGCTCATGAATCACTTCACGATGTAAAGGATTCTCTCCGGCGCTACATAGAGGAGATCGCTACATCCCAACCGCTCTCTGCTGAGGGAGAAGCGGCCCTCGCACGCCGGATTAAAAAAGGTGATACAGAAGCCCGCAACAACCTGGTGGAGGCCAACCTGAAATTTGTCATCGCCTTTGTTCGAGCATATCAGGACCGGGGGATGCCACTGGAAGACCTGGTCAGCGCGGGAAATATTGGATTGATTAAAGCTGCAGATCGGTTCGACGAAACCAGAGGGGTCAAGTTTATTTCTTACGCAGTCTGGTGGATTCGGCAGTCTGTCCTTTATACCCTGGCAAAATATTCCCGCCTTGTGCGTCTTCCGGAATACCGCGTAGACCTTTTATACCGAATCTTCTTGTATATCAATACCTGCCAAGAGGCTTCCTTCGATCCCACAGCGGAGGAGATTGCTGGAGAGCTTGGAGTCTCGGTAGAGCAAGTCACAGATACAATGATCAAAGCCCAGCATGTTGTCTCTCTTGATGTTGAATTTGGTGACAATAATGGTGGCACCCTTCTGAAAACCATAGCTGACAGCAATCAGGAATCTTCAGACGCCCAGACAATGAAGAATTCCCTTCAGGACGAAATTGAGGCTGTACTGAATATCCTTAGACCGCGTGAGCAGAAAGTGATCAGGCTCTATTTCGGCCTGGGCGATAAACCCGAAATGACCCTGGAAGCAATCGGCAGGCAATTCGGGGTTACCCGGGAGCGAGCACGTCAGATCAAGAAACTGGCACTGAGCAAGCTGCGTTATTCTGGAAGGGCAAAGAGACTGATACCCTATACGGAGTGAATTTGAAGGGAGATCAGAAAAAGGCGAGATAGACTTGCCAGAGACGATCCGCAACCGCAGGAGGAAGGCAAAGGCGGTGAAGGTCGAGTAGCTGGTTTTGGGAGGGCAGGAAGGTAAAAAAAGAAATGTATAGAATAGAAAGAAGAGGGGAGAAGTGAACGATGGATTTATCCACAACATTTATGGGCATGAACTTGAAAAATCCGATCGTGGTTTCGGCCTCGCCGCTGTCCAGTGATATTGCCAATATCCGGGCAATTGAAGATGTCGGGGCGTCTGCCGTGGTGCTCCCTTCGCTTTTCGAAGAGCTCATTCTCCAAAGGTTTCAGGAGATGGGCACCCGTTTTTCGTACGACACAGAGAGCTTTGCCGAAGCGACAGACGATTGTCCAAAACCTGACATGTATCGGGAGTGTGATGAGTACCTGGAGCATATCCAGAAGGCCAAGGAGGCGGTGGACATTCCGATTATCGGCAGTCTGAATGGAGTGACTGCCGGAGGCTGGACCGACTATGGAAAGAAAATGGAGGAAGCCGGGGTCGATGCGCTAGAGTTGAATGTCTACTACATTCCGACCGATCCTGACCTGCTGGGGAGTACGATTGAACAGCGTTATCTCGATATCCTGATTGACCTGAAAAGCAGGGTGTCTGTCCCGGTGGCGATCAAATTGAATCCCTATTTCAGCTCTATGGTCAACATGGCCAGGCGTCTGGACGAGGTGGGTGTGGATGGCCTGGTGCTGTTCAACCGGTTCTACCAATCGGATATCGACCTGGAAGCCCTGGAAGTGGTTCCCAGCGCGATTCTAAGCACGTCTCAGGCGATGTGGCTGCCCTTACGCTGGATCGCCATCCTTTACGGGCAGATTGGGGCAAGCCTGGCGGCCACAAGCGGGATCCATACCGTTGAAGATGTGTTGAAGATGCTGATGGCCGGGGCCCATGTGACCCAGATGTGTTCGGCGTTGTTCGAACATGGAATCGGCCATATCTGGAAGGTCCTTGGGGAGATGCGGGCGTGGATGGAAAAACACGAGTATACCTCTGTGAAGGAGATGCAGGGACGTATGAGTCAGAAGTTGTGCAAAGATCCATCTACATTTGAACGCGAATATATCGAGGCATTGAGCAGCTATAAATAAGCGAGGTCGAACAGCAGATTTTGTGTTCCGAAAGGGGGTAGGATATGGAACTCGGGCCTGAGCATCATACGGTGTTCGACATTTTTAAAGCCTATAATATTGGTAACAGACAGTTTCTTTCCGCTCAAATCTTAAACTCTGAGTGGATTAAGATCCATGGGGGAGTTCGAGAAAATTGGCGGCATGTTATTAAAGGATTGAGAGATTCGGGATATATCATCTTTGATCCGTTAGGCTTCGGTTTGTCAGAGAAGGGGCATGACCTTATTCAGCGTTCTTCTGATCAAGGAAGCTCCGGATAACACAGGTCCGGGTGGAAGGTGAAAAACCCGGCTGTCTGTAAATGACCCCAGAAGAGACATCTTGATGGAGGAGAGAACTCCGGAAATTGGTTGGGGTAGACAATGATATATCAAGAAGAACGTGACTGCCAGGTGGAAGGAAGTTGTAGGTTTTCACCTGTGCCGGATCTATCAGGCAAATTCCGTTAATGGAGGTGGCTCGATGATCAAAGGCTTGAAAAGCCTGACCAGTAGGCAGGATACACACAATAAAAGCAAAAGAGAAGACAGCGGCGTAGAAGTTGTGAAATTAATAGAGGATAATCTGAGGATACTCGCCGAGGCGTGTGCTGAGGATGGATTGCCATTCCAGGCCAAGCAGTACGGCGTCAAATATTGCTGCCTCTTCATGCAGGGAAGCGACTACACGCACCTATGTCCCTATGTGGAGGAAGAAACTGTGCACATTTCTGAACAGGGAATGGACATGATGCGGTTTAAGTGCAGGTATGATGGTTGAAGACGCGGTCCAGTTGCAGGACTGGCTCTTGTGATAAACCACGCATCCTAATTTTACAGGTGAGGAAAATGGAAACAGACCAATTGTCTACTACACTGGCTGAAGCCATCAGGAAGTTTGAAGAAGAAGAGATGACAGTTCGGCCCGCTCAGGTCACGGTTATGATAGGAGAAGAACTGGTTTTGGTCCATCTGAAGGAGGTGCTGTCTCCATCGGAGCGGGCGCTGGCCAAGACGGATATCGGTCAGGCTGTCCTGCTGCGATTCAATACGCTCCTCTTCAACTCAGGATCCGATCCCTCGATCACGGAGCAGGTTTCCAAGGCCCTGGAACGCGAGGTGATCGATGTGATGACGAGCGTCAGTCCGTTGACGGGGAGTCTGATTGTGGTGTTTTCGCTGGGAAAGCGATTGGATGTGTAGAACGTCTGGTTCAGGAGGCAGACAATGGGTGTTATCACGATTTCTAGAGCATATGGGAGCGATGGCCGTACCGTCGGCCTCAGGGTTGCAGAAGCTCTGGGCTATTTATACCTGGACAAGGAACTGGTTATCAGGGTCGCCCTGGAGGCGGGGGTCCCGGTTTCCAAGGTAGAGTGTTTCGATGAACAGCCAGAACATCCGGTGATTCATATGTTCAAAAAAGCTCTGACGTCGAGCGCTCTCGAAGCCCTCGGTACAGAATCGTGGACCTGGGTACCAGGGAGGGCATCTCCAGTGGTTACCGATCTGGAAGCGAAAGCATTACTTCTTATGGATGAAGGTGCGTATGTGCGACTGACCCAGAAGGTTATGTGGCGTCTGACAAACGGGGGGAACGTTGTTATTATGGGGCGTGGTGCATATGCATATCTGGCACATCAGCCCGATGTGCTGCATGTGCGCATTGTGGCTCCTGAGACATTCCGGGTTCAAACCGTCGTGCAGCGAGATGGGCTCAGCCCTGTGGAGGCGGCCAAACAGATCCGCAAGGTGGATCAAAAGCGACGGCGCTATGTGGATCGGTACTACGGGTTGAATTGGGATGCGCTGGAATATTACCATCTGGTCATCAACACAGGACGGATCGGTGTGGAGGGAGCTGCTGATATCATTGTGCAGGCCGGACGCCGCCTGCCGAATGTGCAGAGGTTGGCGTTTGTAACCTAATCCCCAAAATAGGAGAGGGACGGCCTGATTATTCATTTTAGCTAAGGTGAAACAAAAAAGGAGTGGAAAAGTGGCCCGCAAACAGGTACAGAAACGCCGATCTCCAATGCGTAGTTCTTCGAAGGGCAATGTGTCAAGGGGAAAAAGGAAGTCGGATGGTGAAAACGCCAAAAGACGGAAAACTCACAGGCATATTCTGACGCGGGACCGGGAAGGTGCCTGGAAAAAAACCTGAAAGCGCATCCGGGAAAAGGAGGTCGGCGATGGGGGTCATTACCATTTCGAGACAATACGGGAGCGAGGGACGTAAGGTCGGTCGAGCCGTGGCAGAGGCTTTAGGATATCTCTACATCGACAAGGATCTGATTGTGGAGGTTGCCCACGAGGCTCAGGTGCCGGTCTCTGAGGTGGCGCGTTACGATGAATGTCCAGAACATCCTGTATTGCGGGTTTTCAGGAAGTTATTGATCTCACCCTATCCGGAGGATTTGGTGGGTCCCTGGGAAGGTGAGTGGGCTTCAGGATTTTGGGTCCACAGACAGATCGATCCTGGGGATATCGTCTTTCTGGATGAAGATACCTGTGTGCGGCTGACCCAGGAAGCCATGCTTAGGTTGGCATACCGGGGGAATGTCGTCCTGATGGGACGTGGAGGCCAGGCGTTGCTTGCCCAGCATTTCGACGTGCTGCATGTGCGCATCGTGGCCCCGGAGGTATTCCGGGTTAACACCATCGTGGAACGGGAAGGTCTCAGTCGTGCTGAAGCAATCAGACAGATCCAAAAGGTGGACGAGCAGCGAAAGCGCTACATCAAGCGGCACTACACGGTGAATTGGGACGACCCGCTTCATTATCACCTGATCATCAATACAGGCTGGACCGGTGTCGAGGTTGCCGCCTGTCTCCT
>JAPUJS010000329.1 GCA_027296045.1 bacterium
CCGACGCGCTCATGCGCTGGAGCTTGCGGATCTACGGCTGCCAGACGCGGCCCTGCTGGCCGGGGGTGACGCGGCCTTGGCGCTCCAACGCACCGGCAGGCTGGGGGCGCTCCTGATGTATCAGAAGCAGTATGAAGCAGCCGAAAGGGCCTATTCAAAGGCTATTACGCTCAAACCGAATCAGGCCGATGTATACAGCAATCTGGGAATGGCTTATGCGGCGTTGGGGCGCTATTCCAAGGCCAGGGCGATGTTGGAACAGGCCCTGGAGATTGAGCCGGGTCATGAGATCAGTTTGAAGCGGCTGAATGAGCTTTCCAGACATTGGACGAGGCAATCGCGGGCTTTGATGCCGCCTGAGGAAAGATAGGAACAAAAACCATGGCGGAATCCGTATTGTTAAAAAAACTCGAACTTCCAAGCTGTGCAGATTCCCTGCAGGAAGCCCTGGAAGTAATGGAGGAAATCGCCAACCAGATCGGCCTGAGTTCGGACGGCTCCGAAGAGCTGGCCATCGCCCTGACCGAAGCCCTCAACAACGCTATATTCCACGGCAACGGTGGCGTCCATGAAGTTCCCGTGATGGTCTATTTCGAACAGGTCGGAGACCACCTCCAGGTCCAGGTCGAAGACAGAGGTTCGGGCTTTGATCCCGATTTGGTGCCAGACCCTCGGACAGAAGAAAATATCTACAAAACCTCGGGTCGCGGCATCCTCATGATGCAGATCATGGTCGACGAGGTCCGCTTCAATTTTTCCCAGCAAGGCACAGAAGTCATCCTCATGAAAAGCATCAAAATCTAAAAACATCAAAATCAGTACCTAACAAAGCCCCCAGTCAGGTCACCGGGGGCTTTGTTAGGTATCCATGGTCTTAAGATCAAGAAACTATGGATAAAGGAGAACACCTCTATGTACATCCTCATTGGAAAAGAAATCTGTCGGGATCTGGACCAGGCCAGTCAATGCGAATGGCTGGAAACCAACGGCATCGGCGGGTATGCCGCATCTACCCTGGTTGGCATGAATACCCGGCGCTACCACGGCCTGCTCGTTCCGGCCGCACATCCCCCCCTGGGCCGTTTTGTGGCCGTTTCCCGATTTGAAGAAACCATCACGTGGAACGAAACCGAATATGAACTCGGATGCAACACCTATCCCGGCACCGTCCACCCACACGGATACCGGCACCTGGAACACGCCCGCTTAGATCCGTTCCCCATCTTCACCTACCGCCTGGGCGACCTCCTCCTGGACAAACAAATCTTTATGGTCCACGGAGAAAATACAACCGTCGTCACCTACGGCCCGGTCAAAGAATCCGTCCTTTTGACCCTGCGCCCGCTGGTCGCCTTTCGGGATTATCACCATCTCACCCGCCAGAATGATTTCCTCAATAGCACCGTCCACATCGAAGACCAGCAAATTTGTTTTCAGCCCTACCCGGACCTGCCCGAAATCTTTATGGCCCACAACGGAACGTTTGAGACCCGGGGAGATTGGTATTACAATCTCGAGTATCCGGTTGAAGCCTACCGCGGATTGGACTGTCACGAAGACCTCTACAGCCCGGGGGTATTCACCTTTCACCTCCAACCGGGCACATCGGCCCACCTGATTCTTGCTCTAGAACCCCACGACATCGCTTCGGTTGATAGGTTGCGCCAATCTGAGATCCACCGACGCAAACAAATCGTTCGCCGTTTCTCCGAGGAAGACGATTTCCTCAGCCTTCTGGTTCGAGCCACCGATGCCTATGTGGTCAAACGGTCCGATCGTCTCTCCACCATCATCGCCGGCTACCCCTGGTTTTCCGATTGGGGCCGTGATACCATGATCGCCCTACCCGGCCTCACACTCGTCACCGGTCGATGGAAAGAAGCCCGCCAGATCCTCGAAGCCTTTGCACATGCCTGTGATCAGGGCATGATCCCCAACCGCTTTCCCGATCACGGCGAAACCCCCGACTACAACAGTGTGGATGCCACCCTTTGGTACTTCCATGCCGTGGATCGCTATCTGGCCTATACGGGCGACCACGACTTCGTGCGCCAGGTCCTTTGGCCCGTGCTCATCGATATTGTCCACTGGTTTCGAACCGGCACCCGTTACAACATCCACCTCGACAGCGATGGCCTGCTCCACGCCGGAGAACCCGGCGTACAACTCACCTGGATGGACGCAAAGGTCGACGATTGGGTCGTCACCCCGCGCTTCGGAAAACCGGTAGAAATCAACGCCCTCTGGTATAACGCTCTGTGTGTCATGGCCCACCTGGCCAAAACGCTCGAAGACCCCGCCCGTGCATCGGAGTACCATACCCTGGCCGAAGGCGTAAAAACACAGTTTGTCAAAACATTCTGGAACAAAGAAACAGGCTGCCTCTACGACAATATCGACGGCGACTGGAAAGATCCGGCCATTCGCCCCAACCAGATCTTTGCGCTCAGTTTGCCTCACCGTATGCTCGACAAAGATCAGGAATGCCAGATCCTCGACGTGATCGAACGCGACCTGCTCACCCCAATGGGCCTTCGCAGTCTGGCCCCATCAGACCCCGCCTATCAAGGTCATTACGGAGGCGATCCGGTCGCCCGGGACGGTGCCTATCACCAGGGCACTGTCTGGGGCTGGCTCATCGGCCCCTTCATCACCGCCTACGTCCGTCTCCGAAAAGACACTCGGACCGCACGGACCTATCTGGAACCCCTCCGGGGCCACCTCTATGAAGCCTGCCTGGGCCAGGTCTCCGAAATCTTCGACGGCAATCCGCCACACAAACCCAGGGGGTGCTTCGCTCAGGCCTGGAGCGTGGCCGAACTGCTGCGCGCCTATGTCGAAGATGTGCTGGGAAAACAGCCAAAGAATTGAAACAGACGCCCGAGCCTATCATTGAAAAAGGGGCGCGAAGAGCGCCCCTCTTTTCCATTCTACTCTTTTCCAGATAGTCAGGCTGCATCAAAACTGGCCACTGCTTCTTCCACGGATTCGTATAATTGGAAAACCTTGTTCAATTGTGTGTGTACAAACACGCTCACAACATGGTCTCGTGCCCGGGCAATTCGCAGATCCCCGTTGGCTTTCTGAACCTGTTGCAAAAGCACGGTCAACACCCCAAAGGCCGAACTGTTCAGCCACCGGGCTTCTCCCAGATCCAGCACCACCTGCACGGCATCTTCTTGGTCGGCCAGGGGCATCACATAATCCGACACCGCCTGCATTTCCTGCTCCATCACCTGACCACCCAAGTGCAACACCCGGGTTTCCCCCTGAAGCGTCTCCTGAATCTCCATCCGGCTTTCTCCTTCCTGACAAAACGCTCCTGAATACAACAACCCTTACGGCGATTCATCCGTTTTGGTCGCCTGGGTTGTCTGACCGTCCGTCTGGCTGACCTGTCCCTGGGCCGCCTGATCGGAAGCGGATTCAAAGGCAAATCGCATTTCTTTTCCGCCATAGATCAGACCCACCAGCAGAACGATCAGGATCGTCCATAACACAACATTTCGAAAATTGGATCGCTCCTCCATCCCCCTCCAAACGTTTTTCCATGTGGTCCTTATCGCCTGTTCTTTCCTGATTCTTTCCAGATCTTTTAGATCCATATAGACCCTCCTGCAAGACTTGGGTGCCCGAAAACCACCTCTATCCCAATATAATCAATCATGTTCAGAAGTCAAAAAAATAGTCAAAATTAAAAAAACTTATCTCCATTCATTACAATAATTGGGTATAAAAAACCGGGTTACGATCTCTCGTAACCCGGTTTCTCTAAACGATTCCATCAGGGTCTAACAGAAGTACGACCCCATATTTTTTTCGAATCCGCATCGGAAACCCCCTCTCCGAAAAACGAAAATTCGTCATGGCGTTGTATTCAAGGCCCGTCCGAAGATACCTGCAAAAATCAAAAAATCAGAAAACCCTACTTGATTGTTGCCATCCAGGTCAAACCGAGGATCAAACCACAAATCCGATCCCAGAAGTCCATACCCACCGGCAAACAACAAGAAATCGGAAAAATCCTCCTGCCCACTGCCGTCAAAATCCGCCTGACTGACATTTTGTCTCCAGGTCCGGATCGCAATGCCCCGAGGGCTGCCGTGGATTTTAAACGACTTCACAAAGCGGTTCAACAAAACATCGAATATCTGCAAATCGTTCGAATCCTGGCTGGTCACATACACCCACG
>JAPUJS010000033.1 GCA_027296045.1 bacterium
ATATCCGATTGGGTTTCATAACCGTCCTGACGATCCTGATGCCACACTCCGCCCAAAGCGGCCAACCCCTCTCCTATTATCTCTCCGAAAATACCACCTACAATCCTGCCATTCCTACCCCCGAAGCCTTTTTCGGCACCCAAACCGGCGAATGGCACCTCCGCCACGACCAGATCGTTGCCTACATGCAAGCCCTTTCCGAAGTATCGGACCGCATCACCCTGAAAGAATATGCCCGCACCTACGAACACCGTGCCCTCCTTCTGCTCACCATCACGGCACCCGAAAACCATCAAAACATCGACACCATTCAAGAACAGCACCTCGCCCTTTGCGATCCCACCCGTTCGGGTCCGCTCAACATCGATACGATGCCCGCCGTCGTCTACATGGGCTTCAGCATCCACGGCAACGAGCCCAGTGGAGGAAATGCCGCTCCCCTGGTGGCCTATCACCTGGCCGCCGCCCAAAGCATCGACGCCCTGTTAAACAACACCGTTATTCTGCTCGATCCCGTTTTCAACCCCGACGGCTTTTCCCGCTTTGCCCACTGGGCCAACATGCACAAAGGCAAACACCCTGTTGCCGATCCCAACCACCGGGAGCATCAAGAGGCCTGGCCTTCGGGCCGAACCAACCACTACTGGTTCGACCTCAATCGGGATTGGCTCATGTTGCAGCACCCCGAATCTCGGGGGCGAATGGAACAATTTCACGCCTGGAAACCCAACCTCCTGACCGACCAGCACGAAATGAGCACCGATCGCACCTTCTTCTTTCAACCTGCCATCCCCTCCCGCAACAACCCGCTCACGCCCTCAAAAAACTACGAACTCACAGCCGCCATCACCCGCTACCACGCCGATGCCTTGAATCAGATCGGCGCCCTGTACTACACCAAAGAGTCCTTCGACGACTTCTACATCGGCAAAGGGTCCACCTATCCCGACATCAACGGCGGCATCGGCATCCTCTTCGAACAGGCCAGTGCACGGGGCCACATCCAGGACACACCACACGGCCCCTTGAGCTTTCCGTTCGCCATTCGCAACCAGGTCCGGGCCGCCCTGTCCACCCTCCAGGCCGCCCAAGCATTGCGCAAAGACCTCCTGACCTATCAGCGAGACTTTTTCGTCAACACCCTCAAGGATGCCGCCCGATCTTCCATCCAGGCCTACGTCTTCGGCTCGCCCACCGATGGGGCTCGGAATTATCACTTCCTCGATCTCCTCTTGCGTCATCAAATCCAGGTTCACGACCTGGCCAAACCGGTTGCCCACAACAGCACCCTCTTCAAACCCGGCGAAGCCTATATTGCACCGGTCCATCAGACCCAATACCGCCTGCTCACCGCCTTGTTCGAGCAACGCACCACTTTTCAGGACAGCCTCTTCTACGACGTCTCCGCCTGGACCATGCCTTTGGCCTTCAACCTGCCTTTTGCCGAACTCAAATCCTCGCCCGATGACCTGATCGGAAAACAAATCAAAACCGCATCCTTTCCCAAAGGGCAGGTGATCGGACCCTCCAAACCCTATGCCTACGCCTTCAACTGGAACGGATACTATGCGCCCCGGGCACTCTATCGATTGCTCCAGGCCGATGTGAAGGCCAAGGTCGCCACCCGACCGTTCAAAACGGCGGAACAGGCCTTTGACTACGGGGCCATCCTCATTCCCACAGGCATTCAGCAGGAGGCGATCCCAAAAATTGAACAAATAACACAGACCATCGCCCGGGAAGACGGCATCGACGTGTATGCACTGTCCACCGGGTTGTCCGCGCAGGGGATCGATCTGGGCAGCCCCAGCTTTGCGTCTCTTTCTCGTCCTGAGATCTTACTCCTGACCGGAAACGGCGTATCCGGCTACCATGCAGGCGAGATCTGGCACCTGCTTGACTGGCGCTACGATATGTCCGTCAGCCTGGTCGAAACAGATTTGATCGACCGGATTGACCTGGCCGCCTACAATACCCTGATCATTCCGCACGGTCTGTACAGCGCCATGGATCCAAACCGGTCGAGCGCGCTAAAGACCTGGGTCAAAAATGAAACCCGGGATGCCCTGGACAGCATCAGAGTGAATACGCTCAAACGCTGGGTCCACAACGGCGGAACCCTGATCGCCCTGGGAGATGCCGCCGTGTGGGCTGTGAACAATGAGCTGGTGTCTGCCAAATTCATCCGAACCCGCAGAGAAACCAGCATCTCCTCTAAAGCCTATATTGATGAATCCGCGGACCGGGGCGCGCAGATCATCGGAGGCGCCATTTTTCAGGCCCACCTCGATCCGACCCATCCCCTCTGTTACGGATATGCCTCCCCAACCCTCAGTGTCTTTCGCAGGGGCACCACCTTTCTGGAACCCACAAAGAGTCCCTATGCCACACCCCTCCAATACACCAACACCCCCCTGTTGGCCGGGTATATTTCCAGGGCAAACCTGGCCCACATAAAAGGATCTGCCGCCACCCTGGTCGGCAGCCTGGGTGCCGGCCGCATCATTCTTTTCATGGACAACCCCAATTTCCGAGCCATCTGGTACGGCACCAACAAACTTTTTGCCAATGCCCTCTTTTTCGGCCCCACCATCAGCTTGACTTCCATCCAAGCAAAAGAGTAAACATTCAAACAGTAAAAAGGCGCTTCAAACAAACGTTTAAAGCGCTTTCGCCTTCCACCAGATCTTTTTCCAACCTACTTTTCACACCGTCTCATATCCTCCACCATCATCTGCACCGTCGTTTTTCCCTGCCACGTATTGGCCCCCAACTCAAAAGCCAGATCCACACAGTCGCCCGAAGACAGTTCATAAACCAGGTCGCCCTGACGCCACCAAATGGCATCACACACCCGGGCCCCCGTGTCCACCGACATCTTTAAATGTGCCCCCTGTCCCACGGCACGCACATCCACAATTTGACAATCCCGGGCCATAAATCGGGGCGATTCGTTTTGCGCCCCAAACGGCGCCAGTCGAGACAATTGATCCACCGTTTCCAGAGAAATTTCGGACGGTTTGAGCATCACGTCCAAATCCAGTTGCGGCAACAAATCGTCATCGCTCAAACGCTCGGCCGCATCGGCCACCAGTCGGGCTTGAAAATCGGGATAATTTTCGGCCGGCACCGAAAACCCCGCCGCATCGGCATGGCCGCCGTATTCGGTGAGCAAATCGGCCACCCGAAAAATCGCCTCCACAATATTATAGCCCCCCGCGGTGCGGGCCGATCCGGTATAGATCCCATTTTTCCGATAATCCGTACACACCAGCGCCGGGCGCCAATATTTCTCTACCAGTCGCCCGGCTATCAATCCTACCACACCCAAATGCCAGCTATCGCCCTGGAGCACCAGAATCTTGTGCCGGTCCAACCCCTCGGCCTCCACCTGGCGTTCGGCCTCGGCCGTGCCCACGCTTTGCAGTTCCCGTCGTTCGCCATTGAGCGCATTCAATTCTTTTGCAAATCCCTCGGCCTCCGTTGCGTCTTTGCTGCGAAGCAGATTCAACGCCAGGTCCGCCGAAGCCAGCCGACCGGCACTGTTGATGCGGGGCCCCAGGAAAAACCCGATCGCCGTCGTATCAATGGTCCGACCGGCCGAACCCGCGATTTCTTTCAGCGCCAGAACCCCCGGCCGGGGTGCCTGCTCGATCACCTGCATCCCCCGTCGGGTCAACAACCGATTCTCGGAAAGCATCGGCGCCACATCCGACACCGTGCCCAGAGCAACCAGGTCCAGAAGGGAATTCAGATACCGTCGCCGTTCCTCCTCGGGGATCAACACCCCCGAAAGGGCCTGAACCACCTTAAACGCCACGCCTACGGCCGCCAACCCCTTAAACGGATAGTCGCAATCTGTTCGATTGGGATTGACCAGCGCATGGGCCTCCGGAAGCCGGTCTTGCGGATGATGATGGTCAATGACCACCACATCGATATTCGCCCCATTGGCCGCATCGACTGCCTCAAAAGCCGAAATTCCATTATCTGCCGTCACAATCAACCCGGCCCCTCGTTCCAGAGCACGGACAACCCCCGACGGTTTCATCCCGTATCCATCCCGATATCGGTGGGGCAATAAAAAGGAGGCATCGGCCCCCACCCGGTCCAGAAAATCCATTAACAATGCCGTGCTGGTGACCCCGTCGGCATCGTAATCGCCAAATACAACAATCCGCTCCCCCGTCCGGATGGCCGCCAGAATCCGCTCTACCGCCCGATCCATATCCTGCATCAAAAAAGGGTCGTTCAATACCTCGGGAGAATCCGAAAGATCCGCTTCCGTCAGGGCTCGATTGGCTAAAAGGACCTCCACAAGCGACCCATACGTCCCTTCATGCCGGAGCCGCCAGACAGGATATCGCTGCATAAAAACCTCATTAAAGATAGGAGACAGAATACAGGAGGGGAGGAAAGGAAGGGCTCCTGTCTCCTGTCTCCTGTCTCCTGTCTCCTGTATTCTTATGATTCAAATTCAAAAAAAATAAAAAAACACTCAAGTTCCCTCAAGTCCCTGCCGATAACTTGGATAGGGGATGAAATACCCAAGGCAATCTGGTCTTCCAAAACGCGGCCAATCGGCTTTTGTGATGCTCGGGGAAAACCAACCCATCACACGCCAATTATGGAAACCGGGAAATCAGAAACCGATTGGAAGGAGACAGAAAAAGCCGACCTCATCCCCGAAAATTTGGAAGGGCACACAGCTAAAAGTGACCCGCTTGGTTGAACCTCTTTTCCACTTCGGAAAAGAGGTTCTTTTTTTCGGAACAGAACATGAGGCCGGCGTCGGATAGGAAAGTCTATTACTCTATCGGCACCCTTCGGCCAAACTTTATTTCCGATCGGGGCCTTTGGACTTGGCAACACCCAGAAAATCCGTATATTTACGCCAACCCGACCATATCTTCCCGAACCCCATTTCAATTCCAGATTTTGCGAGAGAGACCCCTGCCACAGGCTTTGCAACCAACCCATGCCCCGAATTCTTTTTGCCGAAGATGCGCTCACCACAATGGATCTGGCCGGCAACCTCCTGGACGATCCCCATCTAACGCTCGACGTTATCCCCGACGGTCGCAGTGTGTTAGACCGTCTTAACGCGGCACCCTCCAACTACGATCTCGTCATTTTGGGCGACGACCTCCCCGAAATCAGCACCCTGGAATGCATCGCCTATATTCGAAACATGTTCCGAAACCTGCCCATCCTGATTCTGGCCACTACGGTCGACAAAACACGCCTGAGTGAACTGGCCAACCTCGGCATTCCCAAAAAACGCGTCCTTACCAAACCCATCTCCCGCCAGATATTTGCCGATCAGATCCACCAGGCCCTTGCAGAAATCCCTCCCAAGCGACGGTCCTCCTAAACCCCATAATACGCCCGATACCACCTCACAAACTGCTCAACCCCGCTCTCAATCGACGTGGACGGTCGATATCCCACGGCCTGTTCCAGATCCTCAATTCCTGCATAAGTTGACGGCACATCGCCTTTTCGGAGCGGTAAATAATTCCGAATCGCCTTTCGACCCAGCGCCTTTTCGATCACAGAGATCAAATATTCCAGCGCTACCGTCTGATCGTTGCCAATATTATAAAGGCGGTAGGGCGAAGAACTGGACTGCGCCGTGGGCGTCTCACTGCTCCAGTCCGGATCGGGCTGGGGGATGTGATCGAGCAGTCGGACAATCCCTTCCACCACATCGTCCACATAGGTATAAGACCGCTGGGAAACGCCCCGATTGTAAACGTCGATGGGCCGGTTCTCCATCACAGATTTGACAAAACGAAAAATGGCCATATCGGGCCGACCCCATGGCCCATACACCGTAAAAAATCGAAGCCCGGTCGTCGGTATGTCAAACAGGGTGCTATAACTGTGTGCCATCAGTTCATTGGACCGCTTGGTGGCCGCATAGATGCTGATGGGATGGCCCACAGATTGATCCGTGTTGAAAGGCATCTGCGTATTCAGCCCGTAGACCGAACTGGACGAAGCATAGATCAAATGCTTCACCGGAAAGTGTCGGCACGCTTCCAGGACGTTCAAAAATCCCAAAATATTGCTGTCCACATAGGCCCTTGGATTTTCGAGGCTATAGGGCACACCGGCCTGTGCGGCCAAATTGACTCCATGGGTGAACTGCTCGGTCTCAAACAAGGCCATCAACGCTTCGCTATCCATCAGATCGACTTGCTCAAACCGAAAAGCCGGAAAATCCTGAAGGTTTGCCAGCCGATCCTGCTTTAAGGACACATCGTAATAAGCGTTCAGATTGTCCAGTCCGACCACCGAATACCCATGTTCCATCAATTGCTTGCTCAGATGAAACCCGATAAATCCCGCCGCACCGGTTACAAGAATCCGCATACACGCTCCCACAATACTTTCGAAGGGGTTCAAAAATGCGCTTCCAGAAAGTAATCTACATGGCTTCGAAAGTCAACCCGACTTCGTTCCAGAACCCATTCTTCCTTGTGTTTTCACAAGAGACGCCTTATCTTGCCTGAAATGGTTCGGGGTTGATTTGGAGATATGCATGTCAGACACTGAGAAAGTCATCTTATCTATCGAAAACGATACCAGCGTCCGGGAGACCATCGTCGCGATCGTCCAGTCCCTGGGATACACCTGTTTGGAAGCCTCCAATGCTTTCCGGGCCCGGGACATCCTGAATGAACAGGTGGTCGACCTGATCCTGCTCGACATCCATATGCCGGGCGCCCGTGGAAACCAGTTTCTCAGATTCATTCGAGATCGCGGCATCCATACGCCCGTTATCGTCATTTCGGGATACCTCCAGGAAAAAATCATCGAGGAAATAGCCGGCCTGGAAGTGACAGCCGTTATGCCCAAGCCCATTCGGGTCGCCCGATTGGCCGAAGAGATTCACAAGGCCTTTGATTCGGAATAGACCTCATGAATCAAGATCTGGCCACCCTGCTTCAATCTGCCGTACCCCTCTTCCAGTGCGTCCAAGAAGACCACATCCGGGACGTGTTGTCCATTTGCAAAACCCGAGCGTTCAAAAAAGGGGAAATCCTCTTTGAAAGCGGCAGCCCCAGCGACGAGATGCTCCTGATCCTCTCGGGCGCCGTGCTGGTCATGACGTCCACAGGCGTGCCGCTGGCCCAGCTGTCCACCCCTGAAACCGTGGGAGAAATGGGCATTTTCACCGGCGA
>JAPUJS010000330.1 GCA_027296045.1 bacterium
AAGCCCTTCGTAAAACCGACAGCCCTTGGCCACAAGCCCGTGGTCGCCCAGCATTTCACCGTGGTCACTCATAAAAATCACCACCGTATTCTCCCGCTGACCGGTTCTCTCCAGCGCCTCCAGCATCCGGCCAACCTGATCGTCAATCAGCGAAATCATCCCATAATACGACGCTTTAATCTCCTGCTCCTGTTCGCCGGGTTTCCTCCCTTTCCGACCGTTAAAAAACCGGCTCAAGCGTGCCTGCGTCTCCAGATCGCTTTCCCGAAACAGAGGCGGTGGCAATTCAGCCGGGTCATAAAGATTCTTGTGCGTATCCGGCGCGTCAAACGGCCCGTGAGGGTCAAACGGATTGACACACATCAGCCAGGGGCCTTCCCGGGCCTCTTCCATAAATTCAATCGCCCGATCGGCACACCACGTCGTCTGATGGTAGGTCGGATCCATATCCGGTCGATAAGCCCCATAGCTCCCATCTGCCTTTTTCCGAAACACATCCCCCAGATCCACTCCCTGTTCGGTCAACCAGTCCGTATACTGATTCCCCTGCCCGATACCCTGGCTCTCCGAATGGCTATACCAGAACCGGCGGTAGCCATCATCGACCCGTTCCTCCACACCGTTCCAGGCAGAAGCAATGTGCAATTTTCCAGCCAGCCCGCAGTCATACCCGCTATCCGCCAGGCGCTTGGTAATCAACTGCACCCGCTCATTGGCCGGGAAATACGTATTCCCATTTCGGTTTCCGTGCACGGTGCTGGCATACAAACCCGTCAAAAAACTCGACCGACTGGGCGTACAAATCGGACTCTGGCAGTGAGCATGCGTAAAGGCCACGCCTTCTGCACACAACCGATCCAGATTCGGCGTCTGAATATGTTCATTCCCCAGTGCCTGAATCGTATCATATCGCTGCTGGTCCGTACAAATCCAGAGCACATTGGGCCGGTCATCATGCATCTTCTATCTCCTCCGAATCCCGTGCACCTCGAATCACCCTGCCATTTTCCGTCCAGTGATCCCGGTACCAGGTAATTGCCTCAAAGGTGTCGCCCAGGTCATCCATCTGCGCCTGGATCATCTTCCGAAAACGCGTCAGCACTGCCGCATACTCTGGCTCCGCAATCAGATTGCGGATCTGAAGCGGATCTTCCTGGTGATCAAAAAGCGATTCTTGCATCCCCGCCCGTTCAATCCCATACGTAAATCGCTTGTCTCGCAATGCCCGCCATTCAAATCCATCGTCCCAATCCACACTGGGTCCCATCCCCTGCAAAAAAGCGGCTTCGGGTTCTTCTCCCCGCTCCCCGAGTAACCAATGTGACAGATCCATTCCGTCCACCGCCTCGGGAGGCGTCACCCCCATCAGAGAAAGCAACGTCGGCATGATATCAGGCGTATTCAGACAGACATCACACGCCACACCTTCAGGCACCCGACCCGGCCAGCGCACCAGAAACGGCACCCGGGCGGCTTCTTCATAAAAGATATTCTTCTGAACCCTTCCGTGTGCCCCAAACATCTCACCGTGATCCGAGGTAAACACCACAATGGTATCCTCTGCCAACCCTTGCTCCTCCAATGATGCGAGCAGTCTGCCCACATTCCAGTCCAGATTTGCAGTCATCGCATAATAAACCTGTTGCCACATCTCCAGATTGGGCGCAACACTCTGCTTCCACCAGTCGCTGTCAAACCAGGCGTGCCAGTATTCCCCGGAACCCTCCTCGTAATTGGCCGGAAGCCCAAAAGCCACACCCCGAAACTTTTCCGCCCATTCTTCAGGCACATTTTCCCAACCCCACGGTTGGTGGGGAGTCCCGTAAGAGACAAACAGGCAAAATGGATCGTCCTCGTCGCTTGCCCGTGCCAGGTGAGCGATCGCCAGATCCGTCATCGCATCCGGCTCGTATGCGTCCATCTCAATGCGGTGAAATGCGTCCTCGTAATAAAAACCCTGGTAATAATTATGATTGAAATTGTAAGCGGCCCAGTAATGGTCGAAGCCCATCCGATCGGGCCCGGGCGGCACAAATTGATTCACCGGATTCTTGTGAAAACCGCCTGCTTGCTTATAAACCTTGGCCTCGGTTGCATAAATGTGCCACTTGCCCACATACGCCGAAGCGTATCCATTTTCCGTCAAGCACCCTGCAAAGGTGGGCAGATCGGTCCGGGCACCCAGTTCATTCATAACATACCCACTCGTCGTCGGATAACATCCTGTGAACAGAGACGCCCGGTGGGGACTGCAAACCGGATAGACCGATGTCGCATGGACCAGATTCATTCCTTCCCGGGCCAGACGGTCCAGATTCGGCGTCTGCGCCCGAACATCTCCCATATAACCACACGACTGCGGCCGGAGTTGATCGGCGAAAACGTAGAGCAAATTGGGCCCTGACATGATATTCGGCCTTTCTGTGGTGCTGGATCACGAACCCCCTTGCCCGACAACCGCGCCCCACACGAAACCACACCTTTTCACACCGCCCCTTCACGAAATGACACGAATCCCATCGGAGTTGCAGGTTTGCGTCCTCTTATATAATTTCAAGTATCCAGTTGGGCAACAAAAATTCCCAACACCCGATCAAACTCGCTTGCAATTCCCTTTCTGGCGCATTATGTTGTTTGCCCGAGGAATCACCCACACAGCGGAGTCCAACCATGAACATCATCCACATCATCTCCGACACCTTTCGCAGGGATAACCTCAGCCTCTTTGGAGGAAAAGGCCACGCCCCGTTTCTAAATTCCTTTGCCGAAAAATGCGTGGTCTTCGACCGGACCTACGTCACCAGCTTTCCCACCGTTCCCATTCGCGGCGACCTGGTCACTGGCCAGGTCGGCATCTGTCGCCGGGGCTGGGAGCCGCTCAAACGCGACGTCCCCGTCATCGCCGATGCCCTCACGGACGCTGGCGTGATCTCTATGATGATTGCCGACACCCCCCACCACCTCAAAGAAGGATTCTTCTACAATCGGGGTTTCACAGGTTGGCAGTGGATCCGCGGCCAGGAAACCGATCTCCTGCGCACCCAGCCTTTTAACTACGAAGACCCCGAAATTCAACGGTATCGCACCCACACCCGAACCCACCCCAACCAATTGCCAGCCGGCCTGGAGCACCACCTCAAAAACACCGCCTTCCACCAGCGTGAAGAAGACACCTTTGTCTCTAAAACGATGCGCACGGCCTGCCAGTGGCTGGAACAGAATTACACCCACGAGAATTTCTACCTCATCGTCGATACCTTCGATCCTCACGAGCCCTGGGATCCGCCCGACTGGTACGTGCGCCGGTTTGACCCCGACGACTACGATGGTCCCGAACCCATCTATCCCACCTACGGACCCAACCAGATGGACGAACGCACCACAAAGCGGACAAATGCACTCTACCGCGCCGAAGCCTGTCTGGTCGACACCTGGATTGGCCACCTGCTCACCAGGATCGAAAACATGGGCCTGCTCGAAAATACCATGATCATCTTCATGGCCGACCACGGCTTCCTTTTGGGCGAACACGGCTTGATTGCCAAAAATCTCGATATGTATGAAGAAGTTGCCCACATCCCCTTCATGATCTACCATCCCGATGCCCAACCCCGTCGCACATCTGCCCTCACAGGCATCCTGGACGTGCCCGCCACCGTCCTGGACGTCCTGGACGCAAAACGGGGCGAACAGGTCGAAGGCAACAGCCTGCTCCCCATCGTCCTTGGCCAGTCGGACACAAATCGCGAGGTTGCTATCACCCACGGTGCCTGGGTTGGCGGCTGGAGCCCCGACGGCGGCCGCCCACACGGACAGGTCACCGACGGCGAATGGTCTCTCCTGCTCGAAAATGCCGACCCGCCCAACAAACTCTTCTACCTGCCATCGGACCCGGAACAAAACAACAACCGTTTTGAATCGGACACAGCAGAAGCCCACCGACTCTACCAGGCCTTTCTGGACTTCCTGGAGGCGCACGGAGGCCCACCCCAAATGGTTTCGAACTTCCGGCAACGGTTCGAACCCTGAATTCCCGATCCATACGACCAGACTTCAAATTTCCAGTTCGATTTATCTCTCTAAATTTCCAAACAAAAATGAGGCATCCATGAGCGACACCCGTCCGAACATCCTCTGGTATTCCATGGAAGACACCAACCCGCGCTTCGGTTGCTACGGCGATCCGATTGCGCAAACCCCCAACATCGACCGCCTGGCCGCCGAAGGGTGCCGGTTTCCAAACGCCTTCTCCACCTGCGGCGTGTGCGCACCCAGCCGTTCCGCTATCATCACTGGATGTTACCAGACCTCCATTGGTACCCACCATATGCGCACCCGGCACACCAATCCCCATTCCCCCAATATGCCCACTCCCTATTCGGCCTGTCCTCCGCCCTATGTCAAAGCCTTCACCGAATACCTGCGAGGGGCCGGTTACTATTGTACCAACAACCAGAAAACCGACTATCAGTTCGACCCACCCTTCACCGCCTGGGACGAACTGAACGGCGAAGCCCACTGGCGCAATCGCCCCGAAGGAATGCCCTTCTTTGCGGTCTTCAACCCCACTGTGACCCACGAAAGCGGAATGTGGCCTGAAAAAACCCCCACCGTGGAAACCGATCCCAGCAAAGTAACGGTCCCCCCCTACCTTCCCGACACCCCCAAAACCCGTGAATCCATCTGCCGCCAATACGACAACATCGCCCGTTCCGACGCTATTTTGGGCGACCTGCTCCACCAGCTCGAAGAAGACGGCCTGCTCGACAACACCATCATCTTCCTCTGGAGCGACCACGGCGAAGGCCTCCCTCGTGGCAAGCGCTGGCCCTACGACCGTGGCATCCGCATTCCCCTTATTGTCCGCTGGCCCGGTAACCTGGAACCCGGCAGCGTAACCGACCAGCTCGTCAGCCTCGTTGACCTGGGCCCCACCGTCCTATCCCTGTGCAATGTCGAACGCCCGGTCCATCTCCAGGGACAGCCGTTCCTCGGTCCCGAAGCCCAGCCCCGCGACTACATCTTTGCCGCCCGAGACCGCCACGATGAATCCTACGATATGGTCCGTGTCACGCGTGACAAACGCTTTAAGTATATGCGCAATTATTACCCCCAGAACCCCTATCTCCTCTGGATTCCCTACCGCAACAAACATCCCATACTGGAAGACATGTGGCGACTTCACAACGAGGGCAAGCTCGAAGGCCCTCAGAACTTGATGTTCCAGCACCCCCGCCCGGCCGAAGAACTCTATGACACCGAAAACGACCCCTGGGAGATCCACAACCTGGCCGGCGATCCCGAACACCGGGAAACACTGGAACGAATGCGCGGTGTCCTGGACGATTGGCGTATCCAATATGGCGATATGGGCGACATCTCCGAAGAACAAATGGTCGCCCAGTGGTATCCCAACGGCGAACAACCCCAAACCTCATCCATCGTCTTTGTGCCCATCTGTGAAGAAAGCGCCGGACGGGAACCCGCTCTGGAAGATAGCACCTTCAAAGGCCCTCTCAAAGTTCAGCTTTATTGCGGCACCCACGGTGCGTCCATCGGTTACACAACCGAATCAGGCAACGACGCCCACTGGCAGCTCTACACCGAACCGATCACACTCTCCGAAGGCACCACCACCCTTCGCGCCAAAGCCATTCGCATTGGCTACAAAGAAAGTGAAGAAAATTCCGTCGCATTTACTGTTGCCTGAAGCACATCATGACGCCCCTTTGGTGGGTGGCAGACTGGAAGTATTGAAGCACCCGTTTAAAAAGGAGATGAACCATGACCCCCGAAGAGAAATTCATGTTCGATCTGCAGGGATATCTGGTCGTCAAAAACGTCCTTTCACAAGAGGAAGTCGACCAACTCAACCAGATCGCCGATCAAAAATTGGCCGATCAAGAGGAAGTCAACGACGGTCTCAAAATCCCCCGAAAAGTTTCGCTGTGGGGCCGCCCCTTTCAAAACCTGTTTGATCACCCCAACATCGCTCCCTATCTATCCGAACTCCTCGGCCCCAAATTTCGGGCCGACCACGACTACGGCATCTTTATGCGAAAAGGTGCCCACAAAGGCGGAATTCACGGCGGCGATTACAGAGCAGGCGACCACTGGTACAAATATCGAAACGACGTGATGCGCAACGGTCTCACCGTCGTCGTCTATTTCCTCGCACCCGTTCCCAAAGGCGCCGGCGGATTTTGCTGTATACCCGGTTCCCACAAATCCAACTTCCCCACCGACCTGCCACAGGACGTGCGTCACTTTGAACGTCGTGTCCACTATGTTGCCAACCCCAACGCAGACACCGGAGACGCGCTCATCTTCACCGAAGCCGTCATGCACGGCACACTCCCCTGGACGGCCGAAACGGACCGCCGCACGCTCCTCTACAAATTCAGCCCCGGCCATTCCTCCTGGTCCCAAACCTATTATAACCTCGACGATTACGAGGACCTCACCGAACAACAGAAGCGCGTCCTGGCTCCGCCTTTTATAGGCAGAGGCCGTCCGGACAGTATCGAAATGGCCTAAAAAAAACCGGCATTTGAAAGCCGGGCGTTTTGCTGTACACCAGAGGAACCTATCTTGAAACTGAGCTTCGGCCCAACCCTGTGCCCCAAATCCGTCCTGCCCCAAGCCCTGGGAACTGGCCCGAGCGACCGGCTATCCAACCAACGAACGGGCACTTGCTGAATACAAATCAGAAAGGCGTCTCCATGATCCCCATCATCTTCGACACAGACATCGGCAGTGACATCGACGACACCTGGGCACTGGCCATGATCCTCAAATGCCCCGAACTGGAGATCAAGCTCATCGCCTCCGACCGCGATGACACCGTCTACCGCACCAAACTGCTCTGCAAACTCCTCGAAATTGCCGGGCGGACAGACATCCCCGTTGGAATGGGCCATATTCAAGAACACGTCTACACAAACCCCAGACAGGCACCCTGGGTTGAAGACTATGATCTCGATGC
>JAPUJS010000331.1 GCA_027296045.1 bacterium
ATGACTTTATTCTGGGAATCCGCAGCCAGGATGTCTTTTTTTCCCTATGACATCCTATAGGATTTTTGCGCCCTATACGAAGACCAAGTGATCATATTTTCGCCAGTGTCCAGAACATAAGATCAAAATAACGGTGGTGAATGACGCAAATAGCCATTTCTTTATTTTGAGGGATGTAATACCGTTCAGTACGACCTGCCGAATTAGCCACGCCAGCACGAAGGATGAACCAGCAGAAGCAAGGTAGAGATAGCGGGACGGTCCAAAGACCCAATGTTCCTGAGCATGAGAAATTGAATGGTGATCGGTTGTGAAAGGTAGCATCAGCGCCAATGACCAGACGACCCAATCAGATACCGCCCCCCGATGACGCCAAATAGACCAGATGCCCATCACTATCACTAGGGCTCCAATAACCATATCGGATATTTGAACGCCTCCAATATTTCGGGGCAACCAGAAAGCAAATGCATAAAGCCGACCTGTAAACCAGTACCATGAATACAAAATGGATAAGAAATCTGTTTGGTCTAAACCATGTTCGGCTTGGGGGGTATTGACAGATAAAAGAGATAGAAGCCAGACCAGCCCAACAGCAATAAAGCCAAGCAGCAATGCCTGTAAAATTATCTCCCGAACAGGAGTACCTTTACGGTAGGCAAAATAAAGAATGCATAGAACCACAGCACTGCTCGATGCATGTGATAGGATCGCCAGATTAAGGAACACTATTGCGATCACGAAACATCTATAATCGCCTGTTTCAAGGAACCGGCGGTAATGGATCAGAACCAGTAGGCTAAAGATAAGCGCTACCGGGTAGGCCAGACACGATATCCAATGAACAGCGCGAAAATGTCCTACATGCATGAGAAATAGAAGAGTAGCAAAGGCACTTAGTTCAAAATCAATTTGCCAGACACGGAAAGTCCAAAAGAGCACCATACTGGAAACAAAATGTAGAGCGGCCATCAGAAGATGGTAGTTAGCAGGATTGCTGCCCCAAACAGCATGGGTCATTATAAAAATCAGGTCGACTACTGGTCTGCACGCAACATAACGATCAGCAGACAGCAGGTGTGATGGCACCTTCAGAGCAATCTCTGCATCATGTAGATAATCGTTGTCATCCATTTCAAATTGGTGCTCACGTAGACTGCCAAAGGTGAGCAATGCCAGCAAAAAACACAAACCAGCAAACACCAGATACGAGCGGGGGGTTGCAGGAAGTTCAAAGATAGTATACATTGGCATAAATCCTCAATGCAATGGGCACTTTGATGATACGCATCGTAACGGAACTCCCTCTGTAGATGGACTCTGAATCCTTGCGATATCTCTGTTTGTCACTCGAGTATAAATCTCAGTGGTCTTGGAGCTTTTATGCCCCAGGAGTTCTTGGATGTGCCGAAGATCCGTTCCTCTTTCCAGTAAGGGGGTTGCAAAAGAATGTCGTAGCGTATGCTATGGACACGCTCTTGTTAATGTTTGCTTTTTTGTAAGCTCGGTCAAAGACTTTCTGAACAGACCGTTCATGCAGATGCCGTCCTGGTTTTGCACCTGGAAACAGCCAGGTCTTGGGCTGATACTCGCTCAAAACACTTCAAAACCTCTATCCAAGGAGTGGATCCTATGCTGACGACGGCTCAGAAACGTGAATTTTATGACAAAGGCTATCTTGTCATTCCGGGGGTGATCCCCAAAGTGATGGTCGATGCGGCCCGGCAAGCTATTAACCATTCCATTGGGAATGTGGGGCAAAGTGGTGAAGACATGGATAATCATCGGGCGCCGAAATTTTGTCGCGATTTGCACAATACGCCTGTGATTACGGATTTGTTCAACAAAAGTCCGGTTATTTCTCTTGCCGAATCTCTGATGGGAGAAGGCAATTTGCAAATGCCGATTGGTGGGGCACAGGTTGCACCCCGGTTTCCCGCTGCTCCCGGGGAAGATCCGCCCGAATTCCGCGGCCATCTCGACGGGATGGGAAATGGGAAAAATGGCATGGCCAAGGGGGTTTATCGCAGAGGGTTCACCGCTTTTGCGGTGATTTATCTGGTCGATGTTCCCGAACCCTACAGCGGCAACTACACCGTCTGGCCCGGATCGCATCGCTTTTTTGAAGACTATTTTAAGCGGGAAGGACTGGAGGTGCTGGAAAACGGTACGCCGCGTATGGAGTTGCCCGAAGGGCCGGATATGATTAGCGGGCAGGCGGGGGATCTGGTGCTTGCCCACCATCAGATGATTCATACCGGAGGTCCCAATACCTCGCCTAATATCCGGTATGCTGCCATCGCCCGGTTGCGCCATGTAGATTGTGCGGACAATGGGAACGCTGGATTTACGGACATCTGGCGCGAATTCCCCGGCGTGCGTGAGGTAATGGACGAGATGGTCGCGGCTTGAGCGGGCTTCTGCACGGGCGAAAAGTAGATGCAAAAAGGCATACGGGATTTTCCGCATGCCTTTTCTTCTTGCGCAGAAGGGTAAGGATCTGATTGGCGTTTTTGAAGGGGTGCAGGGTCCCGTTTCGAAAACGTTGCGTTTTATTTTAGATGGCAATATACTTGCCCCACACATGTTTTCATGAGGGGAAAATGAATGAAACTCACAGATCGACAGAAAAAACTGCTCCGGCGCACGTTCCTGGATTACCAGCAGACCTCAGAATTTTTAGAACAACCGCTGGTGGTTGACCGGGCGGAGGGGCTTTATTATTGGGACACGGAAGGGCGGCGCTATTTTGATGCCATTGGGGGGATTTTTGTGGCGATGCTGGGGCACGGCCACCCGCGGGTGCTGGACGCCATCCGGGATCAACTGGACCGGATTACGCTGGGACCGCCCATGCACGGGATTGCCCAGGTCGCCCTGGATTTTGTGGAGGTGCTGGGGCAGGTTACGCCGGGAGAACTAAATTTTATCAAGACCGTCAGCGGGGGGTCGGAGTCGGTGGAGGCGACGTTGAAGTTTGTACGGCAGTATTTCAAGCAGACGGGATCTCCGGGGAAGTATAAATTTGTCTCGCGGTATTACGGATATCATGGAGCGACTTTTGGGGCAATGGCTGCCAGTGGGACGGGCGTGCGCAAGACGCCTTTTGAGCCGCAGATGGGGGGATTTTTGAAGGTGTTGCCGCCGAGCTATTATCGGGATCAATTTTCTTCGTGGGAGGAGTGTAATCGCTTTTGCGCCCGGTTGTTTGAAGACGTGATTGTGCACGAAGATCCGGAGACGGTGGCGGGCATTCTGGTGGAGCCGATCGGGAACACGGGGGGTGTGATTACGCCAACGGAGGAATACTTCCAGATTTTACGGGACATTTGTGATCGCTACAATGTGTTGTTGATTTACGACGAGATCATCACCGGGTTTGGAAAGACCGGGGACATGTTTGCGGCACAGACGTTCGGGGTGACACCGGATATTATCTGCGCGGGCAAGAGTTTGTCGAATGGGACGGTGCCGATGGGGGCGATGATGGTGCGGGAAGATATGGCCGATGCGTTTTACGGTCCGGTCGAGGCCGACGTGCATTTTGCCCACGGGCACACCTATGCCAGCAGTCCTCTGGGGTGTGCAGCGGCCCGAGCGGTGATTGAGGAAATTGTGGAGCAGGATCTGACTGGAAAGGCCCGGACGCTGGGGGACTATCTGGCGTCCCGGCTGGAGAGATTGAAACAGCACGGGGTGGTGCGGGAAGTTCGAGGCAAAGGCGTGTTTCGGGGTGTGGAACTGGTTCGGGATACCCATACGATGGCGCCCTTTCCCGAACTGGGCAAAGCCCTGAAGAGGACGGCCCTGGAGAATGGTCTGGTGATGCGGATTGATCCCAGCTGGTTTGCCGTCTGTCCGGCCCTGATTGCCACCGAGGCAGATATCGACACGATGTGCGATTTGGTAGAGAAGAGCCTGCTGGACGCGCTGAAACGGGTTCGGCGCTGAGCCATGGGCTCTCGATACGATTTCTCTACCCGTTACCCGTTTAAGGAGATTAGGACATGAAGATCACAGACGTTACTCTCTATCCTGTGGGAACCCGCCGAGAAACGTTGTCGGTTTCACCGCATATTATCGTCACCCTGGCGACCGATGAGGGCGTGACGGGCATTGGGGAGATGTCCGATTTGGGGCACAGTCCGGCGATGCCCAACGTGGACCATCTGGAATATGTATTGCGGCAGCGGCTGGTGGGAGTGGATCCGTTTGATCCGGGACGTATCGACCCGGTGGTGGACGGTTTGGCAGCCCCACTTGGGTCCGGGATCGATACGGCGATTCACGATTTGCGTGGGAAGGTGCTGGGCGTGCCGGTGCACGATCTTTACGGCGGAGCGTATCGGGATCGGTATAAGATTTGTTATCCTATTTTCCGTCAGCGGGACACGTCCGAACTCGACAAGAATATTGAGCGGGTGGGGAAGGTGCTCAAGCTGGGGTTTGATCTGATCCGGGTTTATGTGGGCGGCAATCTGGATGCGGACGAGGCATTTCTCAAGACGCTCCGGGAGACGTATGGGGATGCGGTGAAGGTGAAGTCGCTGGACTTCAGCCGGGTGCTGGACTGGAAGTCGGCGATTAAGGCCATTGAAAGGTTGGGGTGGATCGAGCCGATGCTGGTGGAGAGTCCATGTCCGGACATTGAGGGTAAGGCCCGTGTGCGGGCGGCGGTGGATTTCCCAATTAGCGAGCACTGCTCCAGCGAGGAACAGGCGATTGCGTTTGCGCAGGGTCAGGCGGTGGATATTTTAAATATTGCGGTGTGTGCCCGGGGCATTCGCCGGGCGCGAAATCTGTTTGCTACAGCCGAAGCGTTGGGGCTGAAGACGCTGATTGGCACCACGCAAGAGCTCTCCATCGGGACGTCGGCGCAGGCGCATCTGGGGGCGTCGGTGGCCAACCTGGAATATCCGGGAGATGCGGCAGGGGCACAGCTTTATATTGACGATGTGGTGGTGAACCGCGCCCAATACGAGAATGGCCACCTTTTGGTGCCCAAGGGGCCCGGGTTGGGGATGGAACTGGACGAGGAGAAGCTGGAAGCGCTGTGCGATCGGAACTGGGCCTTTTTGAGACCGTGATCGAGGAGCAGGGCAATGATTTGATCACCGCAGATTTGGACGGGGATGGGAGGCCCGAAGTGATTTCTATCACATTTTTATGTTGGATGGATCGAAAAGTTGGTTTACCATAGTCGAAATGCGCGATTAATCCGAATCTTCCAATCAGGAGGTCAGAGATGGACCGGGAGTCGATGAGCAATGAAGAGAATTATTGTTTCGATATAGCAGG
>JAPUJS010000332.1 GCA_027296045.1 bacterium
GTTGGAGGGTTCGGCGCGCATCCATACGCCCTGGCAATCGCTGTCTTCGTAGGTCCAGGTCATGATCGGGATTTCAGGTTGGTGGGTGCCCTGGTGCAGACAGGTGCCGGATAGGGAGTAGACTTCGACAATTTTGAGGTCTTGCATGAAATATTCGGCTGCGGCGAAAAAATGGACGGCGTGGCCGAAGATCCAGGTGTAGTTGCCACCACCGGATAGTTCAGGGTCTCGTCGCCAGGTTTTGCCCACGTATCGGCCCGGCCCGTCTTTTCGTTTGCGAATCCAGGGACCGTGCCGTTGGCGGATTTGAAGGGGGCGGCCGATTTCTCCGGCATCGATGAGTTCGCGGGCTTTGACGTGGGATGTGTTGAAGACATAGGTTTCGCCGACAACCAGTTTGATGCCGGCTTTGGCAACGATGTCGCAAACGGACTTTCCTTCTGCTACGCTGCGGCAGAAGGGTTTTTCACAGTGTACGTGTTTGCCTGCCTCGGCGGCCTGCTGTGTCATAGGAACATGCAAGAAGGTGGGGGTGGCCAGATCGACGGTGTTGATGTCCGCTTGTTCGAGCATGGCCTCATAGGAGGTATAGACCGCTTCGATTCCGTTGGCATCGGCAAAGGCTTTCGCCCGTTCTTCCGACAGGTCGCAAACGGCTGTTACCTCGGCGTTGGGGTGGGTCTGATAGCCTTTGAAGTGAGAGGGCCCTACCAGGCCCTGTCCGACCAGGCCTACTTTGACTTTTGAGAGTGGTTCATCTCTATTCTGTTCTGACATATGGGTATGCTCCTTTGCCCTATTTGTGTTTTTCTCAGGCGCTAAGAAATATACTTCTCAACCAGGGCGCAATGAAAATCGATGGGGCGTGCTTTTTGTCCCTTGTATCATCAGATCCTTCACATTATCTTGCTGAGGATGCCAATCCTGATTAATCACCGATCTGGAAAAGCCTCCGATTTTTTTTGGCAGATGGGGAAGCCGAACTGGTTTTGAAGATCGGTGAGAATTTTTCGCAGGGGGCTGATTGGACGAAGCTGTTTATTATCTAATTGCTTGACAAGGGAGGCACAATGGCAGAGCAAGATACACCACAGGGACCGCGTCCGATACGGAATGAAGTTGCCCGGGCGGGTGAGGAAGTGCTGGTGTTGCGGCATCAGAAGTTAAGGAAGGAGATGCATCAGAAGTTTTATGAGATCAGCCGGGATGGGGTGTGGCCCTGGTATGAAAAGATTGGCACCAGGATGGTGGGGCAGTGGCAGATTGTTTATCCGAATAGCGGGGAAGAACCCGAAGGCTATGATGAGGGGTATCGGCTGGCACGGTATCGTAGTTTTGAACACTGGGAGGCGACCCGGACGCCTGTCAATATACACCTGGGAGGCGATGGGCAGGATTTTGAGAAGAATAAGGAGGCGTTGCGGGCACGCGGCGAATATTTGATCGGTTCTGACGGACCGTTTTTTTTGCAAGGGCATATGGCGCCGGGCGGCCCTTTTTATTTGCCCGGTGTGATGGAGACATTTGAGGGAGTCGAAGGGGATGGGGCGGATCAGGGAACGGCAAGTCAACAGGTTGAACTGGACGACGGCGATGCACGGCCGGTTCGCAACGGTGCTGCTGTGCCGGGACAGGAGCTTGTGACATTGCGGTACTGGAAAGTGAAAAAAGGCTGTTATGACGATTTCTATCAGGCCAGCCGGGAGGGTGTGTGGCCCTATTTTAATAAAATTGGCGCCCGACCGGTTGGGCAGTGGAAGGTGATTTATCCGCCGCCTCCGGCGTGTGATCGAAAAGAACATGCCGATTATGACGAGATTTTGATGATGATACGCTATGCCAGCTATGCGCACTGGGAGGCCACCCGACGGGCTGTTGAACTGGGAGGCAATGGCCCGGACTACGTGAAGATGCGAGAGGCGATGGAGCTGCGACGGTCGTTGAGTCAGGAGACGTCGGTGCAATTTCTCCAGGGGTATATGTACGATAGCCCGCCGGTCTATCTGCCGGGGTTGGGAGAACGGTACCGTTCTGTTTAATGCGAGGAGGATGTGATGCGGACTAAGATTTTGGGGCGCACGGGATTAGAAACAACGGTTGTGGGGTTGGGTACCATTTTTATCGGGAGTCCGCCTCCATCGGGAAATATCGGTCGATTGGAGCTGGACGAAGAGGTGGGCGTCCAGACGGTTGAAGCTGCCATTGAAGCGGGGTGCAACTGGATTGATACGGCGCCTCTGTACGGCGGGACTGCGAGTGAAAAGATCATTGGTCAGGCGCTGAAAAACCGGCCGGATCTGGCAGAGAAATGTACCGTGGTAACCAAGGCGGGCAATTTGCAGGGGGGGCAGGATCATTCCATGGATGGGGTGTTGCGCAGTGTGGAGGCCAGTTTAGAGCGTTTGGGGGTCGACCGGTTTGATCTGGTTTATATTCACGATGCAATTAAGTCGCCTTTTGATTATGTGATGGGCAAGGACGGTGCGTTTGCGGCTTTGCGAAAGTTGCAGGACGAGGGTGTGGTGCGTTTTATTGGCTGTGCGACCAATGATCCGAAGATTAATGTGCTCTATGTTGAATCGGGAGAATTCGACGCGGCTGTGGTGCCCAATGCCTGGAGTTTGCTGAATCAGGTTGCCGCCGAGCGGATTTTGCCGGCGGCGGAAAAATACAATACGGGGATCTCCTGTGGGACCCCACTGGAGCGGGGGCTTCTAGCGACCGGTCCGGTGGAAGGCGCGCAGTATGTACGGCGAAATTTTACTCCTGAGTGTCTCTCCCATGTGGGCAAGATTCAGGATCTGTGCCGGGATTATGATATCCCGCTGTTGGCGGCGTCCCTTCAGTGGCCAACCCGGCATCCAATGGTGGCCAATGTGATTCCGGGCGCTCGAATTGGGGACGAGGCGCGGGCAAATGCAGAGGTCGGGTCTGTGGAGATCTCCGAAGCATTCTGGGACGATCTGGCACCTCTGGTTCGGCACTGGGATGAGGCACTTCCGTTTGATCGGTGAGTCCACCAGGAGAAATTCGAAATTTAACTTTTTTCAATAATTAAATTATTGTTAATTATATATTTATATTATATAATAATTTTCCCCACGAGTAGAATATTGGTTGCAAGGTCTGCACTGGCGAATGGATCTCTATCATCTATCAGGCCTACGAGTCCAGAACTGTTTTGACCCGTTCTGGGGTGAAGGGCATCTGGCGCAGTCGCTTACCGGTTGCGTTGAACACGGCGTTCGCAATAGCCGCTGGTGTCGGACCCTGCGTTGCTTCGCCACACCCCAGACTTTGCTGTCCTGGGC
>JAPUJS010000333.1 GCA_027296045.1 bacterium
GTTCGGCCACCCCCCGACGCACCACCTCATCGACTGCAGCTTCCGCACTGGCCACCAACTGCGCCACATAGGTATCATTCGCTTCCGCTACCCCTTCCTCCACAATCGGCATCGTTGGCCCATCCAGAATTGCATATCCCTGTGTCAGAAACGGCAGCATCTCACGCGGACGGATACGCACAAATCGATAGGGTGAATCGTTGACCTGGCCGGCAGCATCGGCGCTTTTGAAACTTCGAGGATAGGCCCACATCACCATCGGAAGCGGGCCGTCCGAAATAGTATATCCCGGCGGCAAATACAGGTTGGCCATCAATTGCACGCCGTCGCTGCGTCGGTATTGAATCAGCTCCTTCTGCACCTCTTTCAACCAGGGCATCGGATGGACAAAATGGGTCACCTGCTGCATATTGCCCATCTCCAGATCTCGCAGATAATAATTGGTGGGCTCTTCCACCGATTCCCGGCTCATCAATACCACCCCGTCGGCAACCATCGTCACAGGCCGCTCATAAGATGGCGCTTCCGATTGCATCAACCGTTCGGTCTCCTTGCTTCCCAGACACAATCGATCCAGAAAAGGCCGATCGCCTTCGGGAGACGCCCCATCTCCAACCAGAAAAAGACTGTCTCCGTCTTTTCCGGTCAACAATACCCGCGTACCTCTCAACGTCCGTTTGGTCAAAGGCGTGCCCGGATCGCCATACCGATCTTCCCAGGACCGATCAAACAGGATCTGGGGATCTCGCTCTGGATGATCCGGACAGATCCGCCACGTCTTGAGATTTCGAGTCTTCCACCATCGCTCCGATACCAATGCCAGATCTCCCGTACCCCAAACCCGACCCGCATATCGAGAGGCCAGAGAAATAAGGGGTGAGGGATCGCCTTCGAACGGTTCGGACAGCAGATAGACCCGATCCCGAACCGCTGCCTCCTGATGAGGATCGCCACCATCTTGCGCTTCCACCCAGGCCAGGGAGGCCGCATGATCTGCACGCCATCCGAACGACCTGGGCCCCTTGGGCACGGCGTCGAAACCAATCGGAATTTCTTCTGCCAGGGGCAAATCTGCCAGGTTTCGAACAACCTGACCGTGTAAATCCCAAACGGCCACAGAACGCGGAAACCGGTTGTAGGGCACCAGATAGGAAAAAGGACGTTGAAGGGTTTCAACCAGCACATACTGCCCTCCTGGCGCCGGTTCGGCCCGACCCACCATACCTGCTTCCCCAATCGGCCTGGCTTCGCCATTCCTATCGACCACCACCAACTGGGAAGTCAGATAATATTCGAAACAGGCTTCATCATAGACATTTTTCAGCAAATCCTGATACGTCCTGGAAGGCGCTACCTTGCCCACATTTTCCTGAATCGTCGGTCCTTTCGGCACCCCGGGTGCCTCGGGCAGTTCCCCTCGATCTTCCACCAGGGTTTGCAAAATGAACCGTTGGCTGTCCGACAACCAGGCGAAGCCCGATCCCAAAATTTGGTTTAACCGTAGACCGGTCACCTGCCGGGCCACACAGGTTTCCACATCGACCATCCAGAGCGTGATGCCCTCCTGATCCCGCACCGTAAATGCATACCGGGATCCGTCCGGCGACCACTGCGCCCCCCCCAGACGCCCCCCTTCTGGCAACCCAGTCACAGCCCGTTCCTGGCCGTCTGCCATTCGCTTTAAAACCTGATTGGTATAATGAGATGTTCGACTGGGTCCACACGCTTTTGGATCAAAACGCAATCCTGCCAGACGCAACTCGGGCTGGGCAACCTCCTCGATAGACGGCAGTTGGGATTGCCCCATCAAGAGCATCCATTCCCGCTTTGGATCGATGGAAATGGCGGGCATGAGCGGTGCCTCCACCACATCGACAATCTCTTTGGGTGGAATCTGATAGACCGTTTCCAAACTCATTTCCAATCTCCTACAGCGAGTGATCCACCCCCAGCTTGATCGCCGTTTCAGGGTGCTCATTCATTTGCAAATACGCCTCGGCCACATCCTCAAAAGCCACAATCGGATCCAGCAAATTGTCTGCTTTCAACTTGCCCGCAAACAGCAAATCATTGGCCAATTGATCATTCCGCTTTATGTCCCACCCATAATCGGGATACGGCTCACTAGCCGACCGACACGCAATAATCCGAATCCGATTTCGATGCCACTCCCCCGTAAAATTCAACCCCTCCATGGGCCTGTTATAATACGCGGTAGAAACCACCGTCCCCTGGTAACGTGTGCAACGCAGCGCATCGTACATCGCCTGAGCCGATCCACTGGTTTCCATGGCAACATCCACACCCAGCTTGCCCGTAATCTTTTTGATCTCCAACCCCACATCCACTTCTCTGGGATCAAACACCACATCGGCACCGTGTGCTTCTGCAGCCGAACACCGCCTCTCAATCGGATCAATCGCCGCCACCCAACTGGCGCCAGCCACCTTGGCACACTGTGCAGCCATCAACCCAATCGCACCCAGCCCGAACACCGCAACCCGGTCTCCCAATCGGATATTTCCTTCCCGGATCCCATTCACAGCCACACTGGCCGGATCGGTATACATCAAAGCCTTCCACGATACCCCCTCGGGAATTTTTTCGATCTTGTCACCCGACACCGTATGCGTCTCCCGCACCGACGCGTGTCCAAAAATCCGATCCCCCAACTGAACACCTGTCACGTCACTTCCCACTTCAATCACCTCGGCCACATACATATTGCCCAATCGCTTTGGGAATGCCGTCTCCGGTTGCCGTTGCCCGCGCATGTGCATCCGCCATTCCCAGTCAAATCGATCCGACGCATCCAGCGTATTGGCCTGAAACCCTCGAAATTCCGTCCCGTGTTTTACCGCAGAATACACCGTCTTCGCACGAACCTGATCGGGATTCAACGGCGCTTCTTCATATTCCCGCAGTACCGTACTCCCTGGCTTATCCGCAATCAATTCCCGTGGCATACTTACCCTCCCTCTGTGACTGGCCCTCACCCTGTCGGGCTGCGCCGACATCCCTCTCCCGTGACGGGAGAAGGAGCAATAGGCCTATTATTTTTGCGATTGAGTAGAATAAACCCTGAGCGATTTACTCCCCCTCTCCCGCCACGGGAGAGGGGGCCGGGGGGTGAGGGCCTATTGTATCTCCCAATCAATCTCAAATCCCGTCCTGTCTCGAAACATATCCTGCAATACATCTGCTTCTCCCGGCAATTCCACCACCGGCACCACCACCCGGTTCTCCCCCGGATAGATCCTGGCGGCCCCCCGAACCGTACAGGACTGGGGCGTAATCTGCCGGGCTTCCTGCGCAATCTGCTCCTGGTTGGCTGTCTCCCGCACCTGGATGTCCCACCCAATACGATCCCCTAATTCATCCAGCAAAGCCCGATACCGCTCTCCCACCATCAAAGAAATAAACGCCGCTTCGATATACGCCCCATTTTTTAACCCAATTTTGTAAGGCGCATGGGCTTCCTTTTGAAACACCTGCCGAATCTCCCCATAGGCCCGGTTAATTTCCCAGGCATCTTTGGTCGGGGCCGGCCCCTCCCATTTGGAAGCCGGAACCCCCGATCCATCCCACACCAGCGTAAAACCAGTAATTTCTACAAATCGCTTTCCCGCCTCGCCAGACACCGTGTCCCAATCCCCCAACAATTCTGGAGGCACCGACACGGTGATCACCACTTCTTTTCGATCCAACCGTAGAGCAGGTGCCTTCAAGGACGGAACGGTTTCCGGAAGAACCGCCAGCGCCTCTTCAAACAACCGCGACTGGTGGGGCGTTTCCCGTAGCCTCAGCGTCCAACCTGTTTCCTCTTCCAGCGCCTCAAGCTGTTCTCCATATCGCTCCGGCACCACATCGGGAAAGTGAAACGCCAGTTCATAAACCCCTTCATCCACATGGGCACTGCACTTGAACAACCCGGCCTCAGGGGGAAAAGTCGCCAAAATTCGCTCCCGCGCCTCGTTCATTTCCATCGGCCCGTCCACAGACACAGCCGCTTCTTCCCGAATATGATACAAATACGGCCGCCGCCGATCCGGCTCAAACCAGACCGATTCCGTCAGACGACCCCGAAACGATTCCACCTGTTCCAAACCCAGGCCATCGGTCCCAAACCAGACCTCCGCCAGCTCCTGCACCCGAAACACCCCCTTCGCCCGCGTCTCTATCAAATAGGCCCGCACCTCTTCCAAGGCCTTCTCATCCAGCTCCCGCCCCCCTGCAATCCCCCCCTGAATGACCGCCCGCCCATATCGTCGTGCGCGCGTCCCTTCTGCCTCAACCGTATAAGCCCCACCGTTTTCCGGCAGAAAAACCCCTTCGGACAAATGCAAATCCAGTTCCGAAGCCAGGGCCTTTCGCGCCTCCTCATCGCCGTGTACCAGATAAACAGTCCGGGGCGACAATCGACGGACCAGCCCGGCAAGCTCTCCACCATCGGCATGTGCAGAAAGCGAATAGGTTTCTACCCGACAACGCACGGACACCCGCTGGCCGTTGAGCATCAACATCCGCTTTTCTACTTCCTTTTCCGCCACCAGATCCAAAAGCGCCCGCCCGGGAGATTCTTCGTCCTGATATCCCGTAATGGCAATCAAATTCGCCGGATCGTTCGCCAACCGCTCGGCATAATAACTCGAGGCCCCGCCAATCAACATCCCCGACGAAGCTACAATACAACACGGAGGCCCCGCCAGAACCCGATCCCGATCGGCAGGCACCGACACGGCCCCCACCCACTCCGAATAAAACGGATCTTCGCCTTTCAAAACCCGCCGTCGCAGCGGAGGTGCCAGATCGTCCACAAAAGCGGCATAGACCGCATTCACTGCCCGCACCATCCCATCTACAAAAACCGGAAACTCCGGAATCTGTCCCTTCCGCATCGCCTCTTTCAAAATCAAAATCACTTCCTGCGACCGCCCCACCGCAAAAGCCGGGATCAACACCTTCCCGCCCTCCTCAATCACTTCTGCTACCCGCAAAGCCAAAGAGGTCTCCTGCTGGGCGCGATCCGCATGTTGCCGGTTGCCATAGGTGGACTCCATCACCATCACATCCGGCCGACACCGGGGAATCACCATTCCCGCAATCGTCTGCTGATTGGCCACCGACACATCCCCGGTCATCAACACACTCTCCCGACGCCCTTCAATATAAATAGAAGCTGCCCCTAAAATATGTCCCGCAGGAATCCAGGTCGCACTTAAATCCCCGCCACAAATCGGCACCGTTGTCAAATAGGGCACATGCGCCATCCGTCCCAGACAAGCATCGGCCGCATCCGGTGGATACAATAGCAGTTCCCCATCTTGCTCTCCGCGCCTTTGCATCAGCTTCACCGCATCGGACAACAACACCCGGGTAATCGCCTGTGTAGGGGGCGTGCATCGAATCTTCACCTCTGTCGGCAGTGCCCCAAAGACCACTGGCAAAGCCCCGGTATGATCTGTATGCGCATGGGTCACCAGCACTTCTTCGGGCGGACCCACATCGTCCAACACCGAAAAATTGGGCAACTGAGACCCCTGTGCGGCCCCCATCCGGATGCCGGAATCCACCAGGATACGACGCCCTTCGATTTCAATCAGCGTGCAGGAAGCACCTACTTCGTTGGCACCCCCCAAAAAATGAAGCTTCAATAAAACCCCTCACTTTCCAATCGCAAACGTCACCTTCTTCCGTGCCTGCCGTTTCAATGTATCGCCCAGATCCGTCACGGTCACCTCCACCTCCAACTGATCCGGCCCGGAAGGGGCCACATCCAGGGCCACATACACCGGCTCCCAGGCCGTAGATCCCCGGTGTTCATACGACACACGGACCCCCTCGCGCTGCGCTTCCACGCCCAGCAAATGACCCAACCCCTTCAACAACCTGGCCCCCGCATTTCGCTGGGCACCCCGAATCGTGTAATCCACCCGATAGTGCGTCTGCCCCATCTCGTCACGCTCCAGATTGTACACTTCATAATACAGGTAAACGGGTTGTTCAGGTAAAAAAGTGCGTGACGGCATGGGAACCACTTCCAGATCGCCTTTGCCAAACTTGCTCTGTACATGGTTGCCATGTGCCTCAATAATCCCCGCCACTTCCAAATCACTCATCATCAACCACGGACGGTCGTATTTCTCCACCTGCACATGGTCCTTATAAATCTGCACCTTTCCCCCACCCGGATCTTTCACCCGAACCGCCACGAAATAGCTTCCAGGCAAAAGCCGTGCCCGCACCTGGTCCACAATCAACGTGCCGGGACCTTCCGGTACCTGATCCATACATTCTTCCGTCAAAACACTGTCTTGAAAAACCAGGGTTCCAGTACTATCATAAATCACCACCTTCCGTTCCAGCCTCGCACACACTTCCTCTCCGTGTTGGATCACCCTCAAATCCTGCCAGGGCACGCCGATATAAGTCTCCAACGCACTCATCTCTCCTGACGCTTGAAAAACCGCCGAAGAAATATAGAGCCCCATCGGATCGCCCCGAAAATCGTAATCATAAACCGAAGGCGTCCGAATCCGAATGCGGGCAACAACATTTTCCGGTGCCAGCGATTCCCAGAACAATCGGTTGGGTGAATCTGCAGGCACCTCGGCAAAATCGTACCGATAATTCCCCATCAAATCGGTAAACACAATTTCAATACCCCCACCCACCTCGCCATAAATCCACGATTCCCACTTGGAAAACAGAGACGCCCCGTCTCGCATCACCGTTCCACGGTGTGGCAATGGAAACACCGGCAGTCCGCGAACGCCACCGGAAGCAAACAAGGGCGAGGACGTGTAAGCCCCGTGCATCACATCGGGCGGTAACACCTCATCCAAAAGTTCCGCCGCCAGGTCGTTGAGCCGGTTTTTCACGCGCACCACTTTCGCTTTGGTCTCAAAAACCAGATGATCCGACCAGCTCCGGTGATCTGGATGTCCAAACTGAATATACACCTCGCCCCGCCTGTCCCAGGGCTCCATCCCTTCTGAAAAATTCGCCCGGGCATAGTAAACGCGCCGGTAGTGTTCCAGCCGACGCTCATTCACCTGCGTGGTTGGCGTTGGATCGCGCAACAACCAGAAGCGCTTCAAAAAATACCGCCTCTCCTCACCGCTTACCATTTGCAACATATCCGCTTCATTTTTCGAGGCAATCACACGCACGTCGTTATAAAGTGCAACCTGCTCCGGGTCCAAAAGGTTTAAATAGCGCCCATACGTTGCCTCCGACTTTCCATACTCTTTCTCTTCCAGGCATTTGGCGGCCAACAAGGGCAAATATCGCTTCGGATCCTTCTCGGCCAGGCCTTCCAGTTCGGGCAATGTGTGAATGTCCTTCCGGGACCACTTCAACTCCATAGTCACCTTGGCCAACCGCCCCTGGGCCCGTTCGTGAACCGGATTGGCCACCAGTTGCTTGGAATATGCATCCATCGCCTTGTCAAAATAGTGGAGCGACTCGTAAAACACCCCTTGCTTGTAATACGCATCGTAATGATTGGGAAATTTTCGGATCACCCGCCCAAATTGATGATTCAGATCAATGCTTTCCATCGCCAGATGACACATGGCCAGATTGTAAACCGCCGCTTCATAATCCGGCTTGAGAGACACGGTCTCCCGAAACAAATCCAGCGCCCGTTTTTTCCGCATCGGTGTGGCCAACACGGCCAACGCCCGCCCGTTCCGGGCCTCTACAAATCGATTGTTTAGCTCACAGGCCCGCTGGAACAACGCCTCGGCTTCAAAAGCTTCGCCCTGCTCCAACCGCAAATACCCCAGCGCACACAGCACCACCGGATCGTCTGGCAACTGCGCCCGGGCCCGGGCACACAGCGCCAACCCCTGAGAAATTAGAGCCGAATCGGGCTCGATGGCCCCGGTACGAAAACGGGACGGGATCATATCGCCCCGTTCAAAAAAAGCATCCGAAACGGAGTAGGAACGCTTTCCCAGATAAAACCCATAATAATATTTGAGAATCAGCGGATTGTGCGATCCCCAGAATTGCTCTAAAAAAACACCTTTCTCCTCCGCGCCCAGCGCCTGGAAAATCGCCGCCGAATCGGGCCCTGCAACCGCCCCAATCAATTCTCCTGCCGCCCGATCAACAGAAGGTGGAAAAGCCTCCGATAGGACAGAGAAAGCCTCGGTGGTCCAGACAAAAAGGGATAACATCACCCACAAACAGCAATGTAGACGCATCCAATCCTCACAGCAAAAAAGAAAGCGGCGGCAAGCCTGCTGCCTGCCGCCGCCATGCTTGTCCTGCTCAGTCTCCCAGCACAAACCGAACCGTCTTGGCATCACTCGGCTTACCCGGAGCGTTTAAATCCGTCACCTGCACCTCCACCTCCAGTTCGTCCCCTTCCACCGGCGACACATCCAGAGAAATATAAATCGACTCCCAGTCCGATTGCCCGGAGTGTTCATAAGACACCCGAACCCCATCCTTCTGAGTCGACCGGCCCAAAAGCCTTCCCACGCCTCCCAGCACCCGGGCGATCGACGACGGATCGCTTCCCTTTAAGGTATAATCGACCCGATATTTTGTTTGCCCGAATGAATCCCGAACCAGATTGTACAGCTCATAATACAGATAAACCGTTTGCCCCTTCACAAATGTCTTGGAAGGCATTGGAATCACTTCCAATACACCCTTCCGAAACTTGCCCACCTCCTCATCTTCCCGTTCCGTTACCAATCCGGCCACCTCCAGATCGCTCAAACGCAAACCCAGATCGCCATAGGCCTCCAGTTCCACATAGCCCTTGTGCACCTGAATCCTTTTACTCACCGGATCCCGCACCTGAATGGCCATAAAATACTTGCCGGGGCGCAAACCTGCCCGCACCTGATCCACCATCAACGTCCCGGCACTCACATCGCCCGGAACGATTTCCTGTGCCTGAACGCTATCCCGAAAAACGGCTTGAAGCGAACTGTTATAAATGACCACCTCGCGGTCTAAAGAGGCATACACAACACCGTCCTGTTCTTTCCGGCCCAACTGGTCAACCGGCACCCCCATATAAACCTCCAACCCCGTCCCTTTTTCATCCCGAAAATCTGCCGTATACAGATAAAAATCCAGCGGATCTCCGCCATAGTCATAATTGTAAATCGAAGGCGTGCGATTGGCCACCCGGGCCACCACATTTTCGGGGGCCAAACTGGACCAGAGCGCGTGGTTAATCGAATTGGGCGGCACCGGGGCATAATCGTAAAGCCCCTTGCCCGTCGGATCCAAAAACGTGACCTCGATCCCACCGGCCACCTCCGCATAAATCCAGACCTCCCACTTATAGCCCAGCTCCGACCCGTTGGCCATCACACTCCGCCGACTGGGAATCGGAAACGTCGGCATCCCCTTGATCTCGGCGATGGCAAATTCCACGCCATAACCAGACTGCGACTGTCCATGGACATGCTTGCTTCGATACACTTCCTCCAACGCTTCGCCCGCAATCGCATTCAACCGATTCTTTACTCTGGCAACCTTCTCATCGGTCTCAAATACCAGATAGTCCGACCAGCTCTGGTGGTCTGGATGCCCAAATCGAATATACACATCTCCCCGCCTGTCCCACCCCCGCCCGTGATGCACTTCAATGCCTTCCGAATAATTGACCCGAGCATGGTGTACCCTGCGATAGTGTTCCACCCGCCGTTCGTTCACCCTGGTGGTTGGCGTAGGA
>JAPUJS010000334.1 GCA_027296045.1 bacterium
CGCTGTCTGTTTTGGAAGCAGTAGTGAAAGCTGCACCAAAGGACGGGGATGGCTGGGTGAGGTTGGGCAATGCGTATCTGGATGCCGGAGAGATCAAAAAGGCAGATAAGGCGTTTCGCAAGGGGATTCGATATGCCAAGTCGGCTGAGGCCTATGTTGGACTGGGGCGGGTGTATATGGCGATGGGGCCAAAGCGTGCACGCAGTGGGTTGAAGTATTTTCGGATGGCCCGGGCGAAGGATCGAAAATCGATCGAACCTGAATTGTATTTTGCACGCGCAAAGGTGATGCTTCGGGATCTGGATGCTGAGGATGCGTTTCGCCGGGTCATTGAAATGGCACCCGATTATGCACCGGTCTATCTGGAATTGGCGCAGTGGTATACGAATCACAATCTTGAAATGTATTACGATGAGATTCGGCCGTTGTATGAGAAGTATCTGAGTCTGAGACCCGACGACATAGATGCACTTTACGGTCTGGCACTGTCGTATACCGAACAGCAGAATTATCGCCCTGTTGTAAAGATTGCCGAGACGGCGCTGGAGAAACATCCACAAGAGGCGCGTTTGCTGGCACTGATTGCGCAGGCACACGCGGCCCTGGGCGATCCGGAACTGGCGTTGAAATTGTTCCAGCAATATCTCCAGTTGATCCCATCAGAGGAACGCGCGTTGTATGAAGATTTGCGCCTGGTAGCAAAACCTGAAGAATGGAAGGTTTATGAAGCTCTGCCGGAAAGGGAACGAGAAGCGTTTTTGACAAAATTCTGGCGCAAACGCGATTTAACTCTGGTGTCGGGGGGGCTTGCCAGAGAGGCAGAACATGATCGACGGGTGTGGTATGCACGCACCCATTTTGCAAAGGATGTGCAACCCTGGGATCGGCGCGGGGAGGTGTATATTCGGTATGGCGAGCCCAATTATCGTTCGCGTTCCAATGCGCCCAATACGTTGCCGAGCGCTGAGGTTGAGATGGTCAAAGAAAGGTTGGCTCTGGATATTGGACTGGGTGATTTTGCGGGGTTAGGGGATCTGGATGAAGAGTCGTTTTTTTGTGGGGTGGACGATGCGCAGGCGGTTGAGGATTATGTGGGTGTCAATTTGGTTGAACCGGTCTATCCGGTGGCTTTTGACGAACGGTTGGTGCCGTGGGAGTCATGGGTTTATACGCAGGTTGGCGGAGGCGTAGAATTTGTTTTTGTGGATGAGGTGCTCAATGGCAAGTGGGATTTCCCCTCCCTGCCAGATGGATCGCGTATATCAAGGGATCGCTTTTCTGCGCTGATGCAATACCATCCGGGCGTTGTGTTGAACACTATGGTATTGTCTACCCCAGAGTATTTTGATTTCCCGCCCGGCATTGAACCTCTGGAGTTTTATTACGATGTAGCGCGTTTTAGAGCGCAAGACGGCAAGACCGGGGTCGAGGTATATTATGGGATACCGACGCTGGAGGTGGGCATTGAAAATGAGGGAGGGCATGTGCGTCGCACCGTGGTGATTTCAGATGATGAAGGGGAGGAGGTGTTTCGCACGCAGGATCATTTGTATTTTGGAGGCATTGATAAGACGGATATGAAAAAGGGAATGTTTGTGCCCGATGTGTCTTATCTGGAGGTGCCACCTGGGACCTATCGCATGGCGGTGCATTTGTCCGATGTGTATTCGGGTAAGTGGGGCGTTTATGTGCAGGAATTGGAAGCGCCAGTATTTTCCGATTCATTGGAGATGAGTGATCTGGAATTGGCGTGGTCCATTGGAGATCAAGAGGTATTTCACGATAAATACCGCAAGGGGGATGTGTGGGTGATGCCGATGCCGTCGCGCAGTTTTGTAAATGACCGGAGTGTATTTATTTATTATGAGATCTACAATTTAGAACGAGATGAATTTGGACAGACGCGGTTTAAGGTGTCCTATACGATTCAGCAGGATGTGCGGTCCGGGTCTACGGTCTTTGGACTGCTGAGTGGGGGATTCAGAAAGTTGATGGCCAAAGGCAAAAAGCCACAGGTGGTGGTCAGTTATGAGCGTGTGGGGCAAGATGTGTGGGAGCCGATTTATCTGGAGCTGGATTCGAGAAAAATGGCTCCGGGTATGAATCAGATTGAGGTTGAAGTGACGGATTTGTTGCGTGGTCTGTCGATGAAACGAAAAGCTATTTTTAGATTGGAACCACCGGATCCGGTGACAGAGGAACAACGGCGAGATCAGAATGATTTGTTTGAGGATTCGCCACAGGGAGGAAGGGGCGGTCGAGGTCGTGGTGGGGGTAGACGCGGGCGTTAGGCAGGATTCCTTAAGAATGAAGCGGACTTGAAGCCCCATCGCAGTCGATCTTGGCAAAACGCCAATCCGTTCAATCGGGTGCAGTGGGGAAAAGGCGGTCAGGTTGACTGCCTTTTTTCTTTTCGATTTCCAAACGGGTGTCGCGGCATTATTATATATCGAATTCAATCGTTTATCTGGAGGAGTATTATGATGCATGAGAAAGGGCAGACGCCGGTTCTGCTGACCGACGAGCAGATGCGTACGTTTGTGGTCGATGGGTATGTGATTTTTACGCCGGATGTGCCGGATCGGGTGCATGCAGCGATTCGGGAAAAGCTGCGCTTTGTGTTTGAAGAGGAATTGAATCCCGGCAATAATATTTTGCCGCGGATTCCGGAACTGGCGCTGATTCTGAACAGTCCGGAAGTGCAGGGCGCGTTGATGAGTGTGCTGGGCCACGGGTTTATCGAGCATCCACATCGGTTCTGCCATTATATCTCGCCGGAGGCGGAGCAGAGAACGCTGGAGCGGAACTGTCATCAGGATTCCTATACGCCTCTGGGGCGACCGAGACAGCATTATTCTCGCTATGCGCGGATTATGTATTATCCGCAGGATACGCCGGTGGAGATGGGGCCGACGCATGTGATTCCGGGGACACAGTATCATAAGCGGTTGGAAGATGCGGATCGACAGCGTGCTGTTCCGATGGCGGGAAAAGCGGGTACGGTGTCGATTGGGCATTTTGACATCGGACATGCGGCCGGGATCAATACGGTTCACGAACCCCGGCATATGATCAAGTTTATTTATACACGGGCCGAGGAGCCGACCGCGCCTTCGTGGGATTGCAAGGATTTGGTTTGGCGAAAGCCGCAACAGGTGCACACACCGTATGATCTGGATCTGGCCTGGTCTCACCATTGGGATTGGTTGTGCGGAAAACGAGACCGCTATGAGAGTTTTGGCAGCCGGGATCAAGCTGGCGGCGATGTCGCTTCTGCGGTGGCCGATCTTCAAACGGATCGGCCATCGGATGTACGGCTGGCGGCGATGCGGCGGTTGGCCGCAATGGGGGAGTCGGCAGTGGCTGCAATTCCATACCTGATTGCAGGACTGAATCAGGATCCGCAGTGGGATCGTGTGGAATCCGTTTATACGCTTGGGGCGATTGGGGAGCCGGCGCTGGTGCCGCTGGTGGCGGCACTGAGGGCATCGGGGGAAAAAGAGGATGATCAACCGGTTCCGGGACCGTGGAATGAAGGGGCGATTTCGATGGACGATGCCGCACATGCCCTGGCTGCGATGGGAAGATCCACGGTTTCTGTGTTAACGGACTTGCTGCGTGATGGGAGCGAATGGGTGCGGATCAATGCTGCTTTTGCGCTGGGCGAGATGGATTCGGTGGCTGCAGATGCGGTGCCTGCGCTCATACGGTGTCTGGACGATGATTCCCATTGTGTGGTGCGAACAGCAACGGATTCTCTGGGCAGTATTGGGCGGGATGGGGAGGCGTTTATCCCTGTTTTGGGCCAATTGTTAAAGGCTGGACGGCCGGAGTGGGATGTGACCGATCGCAGAGACTGGACGCCTTATGACCAGGTGCGGATCAATGCGGCGATGGCCATGATCCGGCTGGGTCAAGCTGCTGCACCAGGTGAGCAAATTTTGAAGGAGGCCCTCAACGATCCCAACGGCCACGTAGGGGCGTTTGCGCTGGATGCGTTGCGACGCATTGGATCGCCTTCGGCGATGGATGCTGTGATGGATTATTTGTTGGCACGCCGGTGGGATGAGAGTATTGTGAAGGGCAGGTTGTTTTAGCGGGCCCTCACCCCGTCTTCAGGCGCCTGAACGGCAACCCGAAGACATCCCTCTCCCACAAGTGGGAGAGGGACCGTCGAGCGGAGCGAGCCAGGGAGAGGGCCTGGGCTTATGTGCCCTAAAAGATCTCGCCCGGAATAGACAGAATGGGTTACGGGTTTTGATCCGCCATTTTGTCCAGGTGCTTCAGGGGCGGGAACCGCTGTCGTCGACGCTGGAACAGGGCCTGGAAATAATGCGGATTATCGAAGCGATTTATGAGAGTGGCGAAACAGGCGTGAGTGTGCAGTTTTAATTCTATGGAGATAACGATTTAAATGCGTTTTATCATTTATGGCGCTGGGGGTATTGGATGCACCATTGGGGGGCATCTTTTTCGCGAGGGATATGATGTTGTTCTGGTGGGGAATGCAGCGCATATGGCTGCAATTCGTGAGAAGGGGTTGACGTTTGCAACTGGAGATGGGAATTACAATCTGAATATTCCGGCTGTGGATCGGGCTTCGGATGTAGCACCCTTTCGGGACGACGATGTGGTGTTGCTGTGTGCAAAATCTCAGCATACAGTGAAATGTTTGGGGCAGTTGAAAAATGCGGATGCGCCTCGATCGTTGCCGATTCTGTGTTGCCAGAATTCGATCTGGAACGAGCCTGTGGCGACCCGGGTGTTCGACCAGGTTTACGGCGTGTTGATTGTGGTCCCCGCTGTGTTTATGACGCCCGGCGAGG
>JAPUJS010000335.1 GCA_027296045.1 bacterium
CCTTGTCAGCAATTGCACTATCCAGTTGGGTCATCATTGCCTTTTTTTCAGCCTCAAGACCATCAATTTTATTGACCAATCCCCTTTCTTCGGGGGCCATCCATTCTGGCGTTTTGCTCCATTCCCCTCCACCATCAGGAAAACTCTCTGGGTCAATCTTTGACCATTCATCAACGAGGATGTCGATCCACGCCGTTTTGTCAAACTTATTCAGAGGCAAAACTGCGACGCCCTTGTCGTTCTCGCGAATGTAGATTGTGGCAATTGGAAGGCCTGCTGCTATGGCAAGCGCCCCTTCAACAAGCTTATTTTGTGCCTCTAGAATTTTCGCATTAGATGCAAGGTTCGTTTTATCTTTTTTAATTTTTAAAAGATTCAGTCCCCTTGCACTGCCGAGAGAACTCAAATCTGCCTTCCTACGTTTGTCGATTGGTAATGAATGATTGTCGGGAAAGTAATATTCTGATCGAAGGGAATGTGAATCAGACTTAACGCAAGTGTGATCGCACGGTCCTGGAACAGAATTATAATCGAAAGAAATGAGGTGATGATTTTGGGCAAACAAATCTGGGCCTCCACTTAAGGTGATTGTCAAATCAATCTCTGACTGATGCACCTCAAGGGTGCCAGGATAGTAACCGTGCCAAACGGTTGGAAACCGCTTTTGAAGCCATTCAAGTATTAATTGGTGTTCCTCTTTCTCTTCATCGTATCCGATCAATGCTACCCGGGGTCGTTGTTTTTCACCTACGATTATTGGAGACATTGAATGTCCTCATGGTATGGTGCCAATTGTATAAAGATGGATCGATGTTGTAAATATAGACGCTAGATTAGGTGAAAGCAAGTTTTGGTGGGGATCGTCGTGGATATGGGTTCGTTCTGAATTGGAGCGAAGAAAAAAACAAATGGGAGGGGCCAGAGTAGAGGTATTTTGACAAATGAAACCCCCCCGATCTCTCGGGGGGCCGACATTCAGCTATAACAGTAAAAAGGGCCCTGCTTATTAAGCAGGGCCCTCGCGGTTATCCTTCAATTGTCCGCCCTTTTTAAACTTGATTTTCGTTGCAAAATCGGAGCACGTCAGGTGGTGTATGAGGCGAGATGGAAAGTCCTTCCAAAATGCGATCCATAAGGCTTAAAAAATCAACTACCTCATATTGGCCGCTTTCTCCCACAGTTTTGAAGCTGGCAGCACGGGAAACTTTAGCTTGCGCATAATAAACAATTGTCCGATGTCTGATCCACGGATGATCGCCTGGCTCAAAGACAACTGTCGTATCCGATCCATCTCTAAAGCTGGTTAAATTAACCCTTGCAATCTTTGCTGGCAGTTCAGATGGATACGTGAGTGCAATCCAGGGGTGTTTGATATCTGACGGTGGTGATGGAATAACAACGGAGATGCCCGGCTTGATGATAAAAGCCATCTATTCTAAGATCCCATCTGCAAAACTTAATGCCCGGAGTTCTGAAACAACTGCCTCTATTTCATCCTCCTTCTTTCCAATCCCTCGAAGGACGTTCTCGTAGGAAAGAGGCGTGCTTATATCTCCCGGATCTGTCCATTCAGGCAGGTTGTGGGTATGATCACGCAATTGCCACCTGTTCATATGCCCGAACTGCTCATAGATCTCATCCAGAAGTTCCAATTCGGCTGGGGACAACACAGAAAAACTGATAGGATACATCAGCGAAACATTGTGGTCAGGATCTCTTTCTGAGATGTGTTGATCCCATACCACCGAATCTTCTGCCGAAGCGTCGCCGTTGATAAGGTTTAGGGAGGTACTAACAATGGGTCCGTGGGGTAGATTGTAATATGAATCATGAATTACTGGTGTTCCGTACTTTTCGAGTGACCTACGCTCGATAAGATACATCAACTTTACAAGCGTCAAAACGGACATTGTTCCACCGGCCCTATCAATCAGGATGGCCGCAACCTGAGTAGCCTTCTCTGCTCTAAATTTAAGCCGGATCATAACAGCCCTCCTTGAGTGACATTGTTCATATGTAAAAATACTAAACAAATGTGCACTGCGCAAGATAGGTTTGTAATAATATATTGGACCTTTCCGCAAAAGGGCAAGCACTAATTCGACAAGAAAAAGTAAAAAATAAGATCGGCAGGCCTTTAGAATTACTCTAAAGGCCTGTTTTTATTCTTTTAACTTAGACCTCAATTCAGCTCTTAACATGTCTTCCCAGAGTTCTGGATGGGAGGGCAAGTGGAGTTTATAATGACAGCCCTGGCAACAGACAGCCAGGTCTTCCATTTTTTCCTGGCCGACGGACTGGTAATGCAGGTGGTGAACGTGAAGTTTTTCGGTTTGACCGCAAAGCGTGCAGGTGTGGCCGTAATGGTCCAGGGCCTCTGCGCGCTTGGTTTTCCAGGCCGTGGATCTCATGTAGCGGTCGTAGTCGGGGGGAAGTTCCAGGTCTTTGAGTCGCGCAAGCTGCTGCCGAACCCGGGCTAATTGGGATTGCTGGCCGCCGGTCGATTTTTGGGCCAGGATTTTTTTTCGTGTATTGGCATCCATCAGACCAAAATAGTAAGGGGAAGGGGGACACGTCAAGGGCTTTGTCCGCGGATGGGGAGGCTGTGCATTTTCTGTGCTTGACAGTCGGAGACGATGTGGTAATTTCTAAGTTCTCAAATGAAACGGACCCCAAAAGGAGGAAAGATGGAACTTGCCTATTTTGCAGATGAGATCACCAAAGAAGATTTTGGCGAAGCCGTGCGCCAGGGCGTGGAAGCCGGGGCAACGGGGATTGAATTGCGCAATGGGATCTGGGGAAAACGGATCGCGGAAATTGACGATGAGGATGTGAAGCGGGTTCAGGACGTGCTGGCCAAATATGGTGTGAAAATCCTTTCGATTGGATCGCCGTTTGGAAAATGTGCCCACGATGATGAGGGTGAGAAAGCGCAGCATCAGAAGATATTTGATCGAATGATCGCGTTATCCGAAGCGTTTGATACCCGGGTGATTCGGAGTTTTTCGCTGTGGAATCCATTGCGTAAAAAAGGCGAAGACCGATCCAACCGGCCAGATATTGATGACTATATGGATGTGATCGTGCCTTTTTTTGAGCCTGCGGTGAAGAAAGCGCTCGATGCCGATGTCGTGATTTCCATTGAAAATGAAGGGGCAACCCTGGCAGGGACCTGTGCCGAAGCACGAAAAGTAGCCGATGCGCTGGGCAATCCGGCCAGTTTTACCTATTGCTGGGATGTGAACAACGGGATTGGGTGTGGAGAAAATGCACTGCCGGATGGCTACGAGCAGATTAAGGGCAATATTACGCACCTGCATGTGAAGCCAAATCCGGACAAGGAGCTGGATCCTATTCGGAATGGCGATCTGAAATACGAGGATTTGCTGAAGACGCTTCTGGCAGATGGATATACCGGGGCTGCAAGTATTGAACATTGGGGGTCACCAGAGTTGATGCTGAAGGGTGTCCGGCTGTTGCGTGGGGTGCTGGACTCTCTGTAAATGCGGGATCACAAAGGGCCACGGATCCACCCACCCACTCATCGTCGATGGGGTGGAGGCAATAGGGTTGAGAGGAGTGGAAGGGCTTCATGGGGTTTCGTGGTGGGGATGTGGTAAGGAGGGCGGTTTCGTGTGGTTGTGTGGGTGGGAGCGGACGGGTTCCGTGATCCAGCAGGCAAGAAAGGTTCTTTATGGCACTAGACTTACACAAGCTGTTCACCGATGTCTTTCATCCCGAACCCGACGAGTGTGTTGTGGTGGTCACAGATGCACCTCAGGGAGAGTTGGCCGACCATACGCTCTGGGCGGAAAGAAGGGAGATGGCGGCCGAATGGCAGGCGGCCTGGTCCACGCTGGGAGAACAGGTGGGTTTTTCTGTGCTCCCTCTGGTGACGTTTCCGGCTGTGGGGGCGCACAATGGAAATCTACCGCTGGATCAAGGCGATCCCATTGTACTGGGTGAGGCGCTGGAACAGGCGAGCCTGGTGCTGGCTTTGACGGAGTTTTCGGCAACGGCTCCAATGGTGGTGTGGGCGACAGATCATGCAGATTTTCGGGCTGCGACATTGCCTGCGGTTGCCAGACGGATGGAGGAAACTGCGCTGTCGGCGGATTATCAGGAAGTGGCTCGCCGGTGTCGGGTGCTGCGGGATGCTTTGGAAGAGGCGGAACGGGGTGAGGTGCGGTTTTCCACGGGGCACACTTGGACGGTGGATTTGCGCTACCGGGATGCCCTGATGGACGATGGGCAATTGCCTCGGGGGAAAGAGAAGCCGGTGATCAATTTGCCAAGCGGAGAGAGCTTTAAGGTGCCTTACGAAGGGGAACGGGAGGGGAACCCGAGTTTGACTGCCGGGGAAATTCCGGTTCAGAGAGGGGAGGAAGTGGTGGTTTTTCGGGTGGAAGGAAATCGGATTGTCGAGGTGATGGGCGATGGGGAAGAGGCAGGGAAATGGAGGACCTATTTCGTGGTCGATCCCGTCCGGGGAAATATTGCCGAATTTGCAATGGGGTGTAATCCAAAGGCCGTGGTTTGGGGAAATGTGCTGGAAGATGAAAAAGCGGGATTTCACTGGGCGTATGGTCGAAGTGAGCACCTGGGCGGTACGGTTGGACCGGATGATTTCTTGTCGCCCGATACGATTGTGCATGAAGATATTGTTTATGCAAAGGATAGCCCGATTCAGGTGGCTTCGCTTGTGCTGGTAGCAGCAGATGGGCAATCGCAAGAAATCATTCGAGATGGGGATTATCTTTTTTGATAGGGCAATGATTCGCTGGTCGTTGGACCGGCAGGGTCCGATGATGCAAGCAGGTAAGGTGAAGAGGAGAAATAGATGCTGATTGACGCACACAATCATCCGAACTGGCACGGGTTTAATGCCGAAAAAATCCTGCAAAATATGGATGAGCAGGGCATCGACCAGATGTGGCTGTTTTCCTGGGAAGCGCCGGAGGATGAGTATAGTGCATCTTATCACAAGGTGCTGCCGCCGACCGGTACAGGGATTCCTCTGGAAGACGTGATTCAGGTGGGACGGGTGGCACCCGACCGGTTTGTGCTGGGATATATGCCGCACCCGAAGCGCCCGGATGCGATTGACCGGTTGAAGGCGGCGGTCGAAATCCATGGGATTCGGGTGGCGAGCGAGTTGAAGGTGCGGGTGCTGTTCGACGATCCAGATGCGATTCGGTTGTATCGGGTATGCGGTGAGTTGGGGTTGCCGATCACGATTCATCTCGATTATCCAATCGATCATGGGAGGGGAGAGTATCCCCGGCCCAACTACTGGTATGGCGGCAGTATTGAGGCATTTGAACGGGCTATTGTGGCCTGTCCGGAGACGGTGTTTATCGGGCATGCACCTGGATTTTGGGCGCATATTTCGGGGGATGGTTTGTTTGACAAAGAGTTCTATCCCAAAGGTCCGATTGAGCCAGGTGGGAGGGTGCCGGAGATACTGCAACAATATGATAACCTGTATGCGGACCTGTCTGCGGGCTCCGCACTGACGGCGATTAGTCGCGATCAGGAGTTTGGCAGACAGTTTTTGATTGAATTCCAGGACAAATTGTTGTTCGGGCGAGATTATTTTGATACGCGATTGATGGACTATCTGCAAAGTCTGGATCTGCCGCAGGAAGCATTGGATCAAATTACCTACAAAAATGCGTTCAAGCTTTTGGGAGAGGATGCATCATGAGCTTGAAAGTAGGCATTATCGGCTGCGGGCGTATGGCCAGCACCATTGAGGATGAGGTCCAGGGGCGTCGGTTGGGCGGATTGATTGTGCCTTATTGCCACGCAGGAGGCTACCAGGTTGTTGAAGAAACAGAGATGGTGGCTGCGTGTGATATTGATACCGAAAAGTTGAAGGCGTTTCAGGATCGGTGGGATGTACCTCGGGGGTATACGGACTTTCGGGAGCTGATCGATGTGGAGAAGCCCGATATTTTGAGCATTAGCACGCGCCCGGAACAGCACGCCGAGGCAATGATCTATGGCGCTGAACACGGGGTGAAGGGGATGTATGCGGAAAAGCCACTTTGCTGTACGCTGCATGAGGCAGATGCGATCCAGGAGGCTTTTGAAGGCAATGGTGTCTTTCTGGAGTTCGGTCCAATGCGCCGCAACTGGGCGGTTTACCGTCAGGCCCGGGAGATTGCCGCAGGAGGAACTCTGGAAGAGATCCAGTCAGTGGTCGGTTATAGCGGCAACAGCGTGGGCGGCCATTTTCTGGATACGATGCTCTATCTCCTGGGCGATCCCGAACCGGTTTCGGTACGCGGCACTCTGGACCAGCTCCATCCAGCAGAGGGGGATACCTCGGGAATGCATTTTGTGAAGGATACACCCATTCTGTCCGCGATGGTTGTGTTTGAAAATAACACGCGACTCCATGTTGCCGGGACGGGTAAAAGCGGAGAATTTGAGGTAGTCTGCGAGGTGGGGATTATCCGTATTCTGAACGACGGCGAGTCTTTGAGTGTGCGCAAACAGGATGGGCAAAACCGATTTTACGATCCGGTCGAGGTCGCCCCGGTAACGCCCTGGAGCGGTACGGCGAAGAAGGTCGAGGAATTGGCGCAGGCCGTCCGGACGGGCAAACCGGGGGTGAGCAATTTGAGGGCAACGATGCTGGGCACGGAGATCGGTTTTGGGCTTTACGAGTCACACCTGAATGGGGGGACCGAGGTAGGCTTCCCGGTTCCCAATCGAGATCGGTTTGTGTCGAGCTGGTAGTACTTTCTGTAGTCTGGGAGCTGCTCCTGCCTTCTCACCGCACACGAAATTCGGTAGGAGCATTGGACCTCGGCGCTTCGCTGCGGGATTATGGATGGAAGAAGTTTCTCGTACAACCTATTGTAGAATAGTAAGTTTCTCATGAGCCTGCTCCTGCTGGCGACAACAGGACCGGCAGGGGAGGGATGATGGCGAGGAAAGGAAGGTGTCGGACTATGGGACAGTTATTCCGGGCACCGATTCTCGCATGGTTCATTGCGGGATCTGTTTCCTGGAGCGTGTCGGCGGCATCCGGCGCAGGGTACTGGCGTACCTATGATGTAACAGACGGACTTGCCGGGGTGAAAGTATCCTCCCTTTTTCAAGGGCGAGAGGGGTATATCTGGTTCGGGACTCAGGGGGGAGGCGTGAGCCGTTACGACGGGCAGATGTGGAAGACGTATACGACCGAAGATGGTCTGGCGGATAATTTTGTGCTGTCCATCTTTCAGGACCGGGAGGGGGTTCTCTGGGTCGGGACCGACGGCGGGGGTGTGAGCCGTTACGACGGATTGGTATGGAAGACGTATACGACCGAAGATGGTCTGGTGGACAACCGGGTGCGAACGATCGTGCAGGATCGGGAGGGCCGTCTCTGGTTCGGGACCGATGGTGGGGGCGTGAGCCGCTACGACGGATTGGTATGGAAGACGTATACGACCGAAGATGGTCTGGCGGACAACCGGGTGCGAACGATCGTGCAGGATCGGGAGGGCCGTCTCTGGTTCGGGACCAGTGGAGGCGGTATAAGTCGCTCCGACCGTCGTAGCGACATTAACCGCCCCCCATGGGTGGGGGCCCCAGGGGGCGGTTTCATGAGCTACGAACGTCGGACGGTTACGC
>JAPUJS010000336.1 GCA_027296045.1 bacterium
ACACTTGTTGTCTGTGCCTGTGTGAAATCGCCCATATGGCTTGAAGATATGATGGAGACATGCCTTTTTCTGCCTGGTCAGATTGCAAGCAGGCTGTCCCGAGGGCTTTGTGACCCTCGGCTTTTTCAGGATGGATTTCGATTGCTTGCTGGAAGGCTTTGATCGCAGTGTCCAAGTAGAAGAGTACTTACTTTTTGAGTGGATCTCTCAGTTGGACTGAAGCCACTGTTTTACGGCAGTCGCTTCCGGGTGGTTGGGGTTGAGGATGAGCACATTTTGGAAACAGGCTCGGGCGTCTTCGATACGGTTCAGGTCCCGAAAGACTTTTCTCATGCTTGAATCGACAAATTTGGGCGTGAGAATAGCCTTGAAAACTATACATATGTTCAGTATAATAGGATAGGACATCTGGTGACTTCCGTACGTTTTCTCCCTCATGTCTACGGGCCGGTTTGTCCCCCCGAACCGGTCTTTTTTTGCAAAGGTGGCTGAGGGCTGTTATGGCGAAACAGGTGGATGTTTTTCGAAAGGTGTTAAAGCACCGGGTGCGAGAGCCGGTCCCAAAGGCGTTGGAGCGTGGATCGGACGCCCGGCTTGCCCGTGCCGTGGTCGAAAATATGCGGGTGTTTCGGTCCCGGCTTGCTCGTGCAGGTGGGGGCAAAGTGTACAGTGAGCGAGGGATCGATTGGATGGATACGCCAAAGGGTGAGACAGGGGTGGCTATCACGCACCTGGCCCAAGGTGAGGCGGGCAAGTTGCTTGCCAGGGCTTTTGGATTTTTTGCCAGGCAGCGGAAAGAGACGCGGGTGGTTGTTTCGGCAGGAGACATGTCGGGCCCAGCGGATTTGATGGGGCGATTGATTGCCTGGGGCGTGCATCCCACCTTTCTTCCTGGGATGGCGGCGGATCTGGAGGCGTTGCATCCGGATGTGCAACTGCCCGAGGGGGTGGCGCTTTCTGTGTCTGAAGATGGGCGTATCTATCGGCGGTATCCCCATCCGCTTCACGGGGATGATCGATCGATTGTAAAGGCGCGATTTGCTCTTTTGAAAACAAAGCGGGTGTGGCATTTTCTGGCACAGCAGGGAGGCGAACCGCTGGGGCAGGCAACGCTGCATCTGGCAGGGGGGGTAGCTGGAATTTATGATGTGGGTGTGGTGCCCAAAGCACGTCGGCAGGGGATTGGGACGGCTGTTACGCTTGCAGCTTGTTTGTTTGCCCGCAAGCTGGGCTATCGGTATGCGGTTTTATGGTCGTCGATGGAGGGCGAGCCGGTCTATCAAAAACTTGGATTCTGGCAGGTGTGCCGGGTGTGTTATAGCGATGTGTCTTCAAAAGTGCTTCGAGAAGCGCCTCCACTGCGGGATCTGGCCATTGCCTGTGCAGCCAGTGCGGGAGAACGGGGCCGGTTTTGCAAGCTGATGCGGCGGTATCGAGGGGTGTTTTCGTGGCGGTCGCCTACGGGGATGAGTCCACTGGGTGTGGCTGTGGCTTCCGGGCGGGCGGATTTTGCGGGATGGATGGTGGATCGTGGCGCAGAGCTGGATGCGTTTTCGGCCTATAAACTGGGGTGGTTGGATGCCCTGGGCGAGATGACGCCCGAGGTGTTGAATGCGCCGGTCGGAGTCCACGGGTCTACGGTGCTTCACCAGGCGGCGTATGAAGGCAATATCGATGTGATTCGGTTGTTGTTGAAGCGGGGGGCGGATGCGACGGTTCGAGATGCGATGTTTGAGAGTACGCCTCAGGGGTGGGCGAAGCATTTCGGGCAGGCAAAGGCTGTGCGGGTGCTGGCGCAGGCGGGTCGATTCAAGAGGCGGCATAATCCAAAGAAAACAGCACGACGAAGGAAGGCTTCGACTTAGGGCGTATTTTTATACGCCCTTCTTTTTTAGCAGGCGATTTATTTTTTGATTTGAATTTTGGAATTTGGGTTGTTGATTGTTAGTGAGAATGGATAGGTGGATGGCAGACAGAGAACAATTTTTTTAAAGGAGATAAGATGGCTACTGACCGACCCAATATTCTGTTGATTATGTCCGACGAACACGACCCCGGGGTGATGGGGTGTTATGGCGATTCGGTGGTGCAAACACCGCATATGGACCGGCTGGCAAACGAGGGGATTATTTTTGATGCAGCCTATACGTCATCGCCGTTGTGTGCGCCTGCTCGGGCGAGTTTTACAGCGGCTCAGTATGTGAGTCGGTGTGGGGTGTGGAATAACGATTGCCGGTTGCCGTCGGATGATTATCCGTCTGTGCCGCATGCATTGAATGCAGCGGGATATGAATGCTGGCTGGGTGGGAAGATGCATTTTGACGAACACCATCGCTATGGATTTAAAGATGTGTATGGGGGAACGAACGACGGAGTGAAGACGGGAACGGGTCAGCGTCGGGCCTTTGATGATATGACGGAGAGCAGTCGGGGTTGGGAGGGGCGGGTGGCGAATTTCCACACGGGCGATACATCGGGTGTTCTGGAAAAGGATCGGGCGGTGACCCGGGAGTGCAGTGCGTTTTTGCGGGATCGGAAGGCGGATGACAAGCCGTTTTTCCTGCTGGCGGGGTATCTGGCACCTCATTTTCCGCTGATCGTTCCGGAGGAATATTACGCGCGTTATCAAGACAAGGTGCCGATGCCGGAGATTCCGGAGGGATTTCTGGAGACATTGCCGACGAATTACAAACATCTGCGGGCAGGATTTGGGGTTTCGAAGGCCACGCCCGAACAGACAAAGTTGGGGCGAGAGTTGTATTGGGGGTATGTGAATTGGCTGGACGATGAGATTGGAACCTTGCTGGGCGCTTTGGGAGATTCGGAGGTGGCGGAGGATACGGTGGTGATTTATTGTTCGGATCACGGCGAGAACAAGGGGGATCATGGGTTGTGGTGGAAGAACAATATGTATGAACACGCGTCTCGAATGCCGTTGATTGTGCACTACCCAGAACGCTGGGCGGGTGGACAGCGGCGAACAGGGGCGTGTTCCCTGGTGGATCTGGCGCAGACGGTTGCGGAACTTGGGGGTGCGGAGATGTCGGACGATTGGGATGGGGCGTCGCTCCTGGGATATCTGGACGATGGGGATGCGACGTGGCGGGATATCGCAGTAAGTGAGTATTATGGGCACAATATTGCGTCGGGGTTTGCGATGATTCGGCAGGGATCGTGGAAGTATGTGTATCATACACGGTTTGATGCGGAACACGGGCCGGAACGGGAGCTTTACAATTTGGCAGACGATCCGGGGGAGTTCAACAATTTGGCGGGGGAGGCAGATCAGGTGGATCGAATTGCTGCATTGCACGCGCTGTTAACAGTGGAGTTGAAGCGGGAACCGGATGAGGCGGAGGCTGCGTGTCGGGCGGATTGTGAGAAGGGGTATGGGGGGTAGGCTGGATCACAGAGGGCCACGGAACCCGACCCTTCCACCTCACCCTTCATAGAGGGCCGCAGATCCCTGCCTCTCCTCCCAACCGGTTGGGCAGGTTGGGTAGGGTTCTGTGGCCCTCTCGGGGATGGGATGAGGGCGGTTCTGTGTAGCGGTGTCGGGTGCCGGGCGGGGTTCTGTGATCCAGCAGGCAAAGAGGTGTGTTCATTTGAATTTTTGGATTGAGCGATGAAACAGATTCAGCACTTGCTTCTGTGTGTGTTTTGTGTGCTAACGGGATGCCAGGGCAGTGATTCAGGCCAGGAAGCGGTTTCGGACAGGGTTCGGGCAGAAGCCCATTTGAAGGCAGGTCGTTATCAGGAGGCAGCCTGGGCATTTTTTCGGGCCGAGGATACGGTCCGTGCAGAAGCGGTGCTGGACCGTTTGGAAGGGATTTTGGAATCATCGCCTGTTTTGGTCGAAGCCTGGGTCGGGATGGGGATTTCGGAGAATTATATTGCGACGTTTTCAGATAGCGTTCGGGGATTTTTCAAGGTAGCGGCTTCGGACCCGGAGGGGCCTGTGGAGCGGGAAGTGGCGGTGTATCGGTTGGACCGGTTGTTGGGGTTCGGGATGACGCCGATGACGCTGATGCGGACTCTGAGGTTGCCGGACGGGCGGACGGTAAAGGGATCGTTGAACTATTTTGTGGTGGGGGCAAAGACGGCGGATGCGCTGGGGTTGAAAACGGTCGATCAGCCAGATGGTCTGATTTTTTTGGATGCAGTGATCGGGAATTCGGATCGGCATGTGGGGAATTGGATGATCGATGGAGATACGGGGGATGTGATTGCGATTGACCACAATCGGACGTTTTATCACGAATTGGGTTGGACGTGGTGGAAACGGGTGCAGACGGTTGGCGACCCGAGTTCGATACGGGTGATCTACCATCGGTTGAAGACACTGCCGGAAACGGCATTCAAAGAGGCGCTCGACGGGTGGATCGATCCCGCGCAATACCAGGCGTTTTGGAATGCGCGGAAGGTGATGATTTCTTATCTGGACGGTCGGATTGAGGATTTGAAATAGAGAGGGCGTTTTGGATTCCTGCTAGTTTGAAGGGGGAAAGGTTAGTGGAAAAGTGAGGTGTTTTTGAATTTTTTCAAGGAAATTTTGTGATGAAGGTGTTGATTACAGGCGGTCGGGGAACGATCGGCTCGAAGCTGGGACCGGCACTGGAGGGGGATTACGAGTTGCGTCTGTTGAGCCGGCAGGAGATGGAGGGCGACGATTGGTGGCAGGTGGATGTGACGGATATCGAGGCCGTTCATGAAGCGATGGCAGGAATGGATGCGGTGATCCACCTGGCCATTGCAACGGGGCATGAAGGGGATTATGAGGACGATGCGTTTAATTCGCAACGGCTGGATATCAATGTGAAGGGGACTTACAATGTGTTCGAAGCGGCCCGGCGTGCTGGGGTAAAGCGGGTGATTTATACGAGCAGCTTGACGGTGGTGTGGGGGTATACGGCGCCGGATTGGGTGGATGGTGATGCGCCGGCTCGTCCGGTGGGCACGTATGCGTTGACCAAGCAGATGGGGGAACAGATCGGGCATTATTATGCGACGGTGCACGGGCTTTCGGTGTTGTGTTTGCGGATTCCGAAGCCGATTGATGTGGATGAACCCGAGACGAAGGAGACTCCGATTTTGCCGCAGTGGATTGCATTTCCAGATTTGATTGAGGCCTATCGGCTGGGGTTGACGGCAGACAAGATTGGGTATGAGGTGGTGACGGTGGTGGGCGAGAGTTCGAAGCGGCGGTGGGATCTGTCACGGGCAGAGGCGGTTTTAGGGTATCGAGCACAATACCGACTGGAGGAGATGGGATATACGCTCCGAGAAGAACCGGAGGGTTATGATCAGGAAGGAGTGGTTTGGGGGGAAGTGCAGGGGCGGAAAAGAGGGGAATTGGAAATAGAAAGTTGATTTTACTTGCATTTGACGGTATGTTTTTTATAATTGATTGGTTTAAGCATTCATAAGACTGCCTTATGTCAAATTTTCAGAAGGCAGTTTTTGTCGATGGCGTCGACTTTTCAAACAAGGAGTGGATTGTGGGTAGAATTAAATTTCATTAATAACTTTTGATGATGCAGGCAATCTGTGGATCGGTACGAATAAAGGGATTGACAAACTGGATATTGAGACGTATAACAAGACAGGCGAGAAAATTTTCGTGCATTACGGCAAAAAAGAGGACTTTATAGGGATTGAATGTAACCAGAATGCAGTCCTAACAACGATGGCGTTTGGAACGGGTATTGGGTTGGGCGTGGTGAAGAAAACCGTGGCGATGTATGGCGGGGAGATTGAGGTGGAATCTGAAGTGAACAAGGGGACAACGTTCATCCACCACTTTCCTCTTGAAACACAAGAAGAAGCGTCATCATGATGGAAACGATTCAAAACGATATTTTTTCTGATCCAGAGGAAGGGAAAGACGATCATAAAGAAGCCATTATGATCATCGATGATAACGCCGAAATCATAGCAGCTTTGACTTTGGTGCTAAAAGATTACTATATTATAATTTCTTGCCTGTCGTTTGAAGAAGCCCGCGCGAAACTGACATCGAAGATCAGGGTGGTCATGCTCGACATCAAGATGGCCAACAAAGATGGTATTGAAGCATTCCAATTGTTGAAGCAAGAAAATGAAACCCTTCGCATTATATTCCATTCTGCATATCCGGGCAGCGAAGAAAAAGCGCAACAGGCAAAAAGCATGGCCCATGATGGATACCTGACAAAAGGGGAATATACGACTGTAGAATTGCTTGAAACGATTCAAAAGACATTGAAGGAATAGAGGAGAACAAATGATGGCCAGCGATGAATTTGACATTTTCAAAAAAGAAGATGATGGTACACATCCTTCAACTGAGCGCAAACCATCGGTCATTCTTATCATCGATGATGATTCCAACATCAGGGAATCGCTAGAAACAACCCTGAAGGATACGTTTGAGATCATCCTGTGCAGCAGCGGTGACGAGGGTATTCAAGCCATCAATTCCGATGTCGATACCGTCATCCTGGATATCAAAATGGAAGGCAAAGACGGTTTTGAAACCTATCGCATGATCAGGGAAAAGAACGCTTATGTCCCGATTATCTACCATTCCGCCTATCAAGATTTAAAAGATCCCTATGAAATCATGAATGAATTTCGCCCCTTTGGGTTTATATCCAAAGGGGAGGGATACGCCAAATTGATATCCCTTTTGAACAGTGCTGTTGCGTATCACCAAACAATCGTCGAGAATCAAACCCTCCTGGGGGAGTTGAAGGATCTGAATGCCTCGCTCGAAGATAAGGTCGAACAACGGACGCAGGAGATTGGTGAAAAAAACGAGCTGTTGGAAGAAACCAATACAGCCCTGGAAAGAGAGATCCTCGAACGCAAGAAAATGGAGGAGGCACTGCGGGAAGCAGAACGGGTCAAGGTTCTGGCCGAAACCGCAGGCGCAGCAGCCCACGAAATCAACAACCCGCTCCAGGCGGTCACAGGAACATGCGAGATTCTCCTGGCAAATATGACCTCTGATGCACCCTACCGGGAGAAAATTGAGGCAATCCACAGATCAGGGGTGATCATTAGCGAGATCGTCGCCAAGATGAAGGACATCAGGCAGTATGTCACCAAAGGCTACGTTGGCGATCGCAACATTGTAGACTTTGAGGCAGCGTCCCAGGAGAAAGGGGAAGAGGAATAATCGAATGCGAGTCGAGTCCCCACAGGGATAGCAGGCGATAGAAAACAGATGACACACAAAAGGCCGGACGTGCAGAATACGTCCGGCTTTTTTATACCGATTAAAACACAAAATGGCGTCATAAACGCACAGAGTAATGCAAAATATTCGCGTTTTATTTTATATAAATTGATATTTATAAATTAGTTGTGAAAATAGATTTATTTTTCCTACGCAGGGAAAATTGACTTATAACGACATTGTGATCTGAAATTATGGAAGGACGAGAATTATGCATGTGTGATATCACACAGATAGCGAAAACGGATCGGGTTGGGTTTGGTTTGGTTTGGTAAAATAATCTTATCATTTTAATACATTTTTTGCCGAATTATTTTTTGAATCTTCATGATCCGTGGGAGAAGTCAATTACCAGGTCTCTTTTGCAAATCTTTTTCCGTGGGTGAGTTTTTGAGCGATTTCGGAAATTTTGG
>JAPUJS010000337.1 GCA_027296045.1 bacterium
TCGCTCCAGCCGCATCCAAATCTTTCGCCACCAGCCCCCGGTTCGCCTGACTCACCTGCACCAGAGGTTCTCCGGTCTGGATGTGCGCAACTTCCTGAACGCTCAAACTCGTGTACGGCTTTCCAGCTCTTAAGATAGGAATGTGAACCATAGAAATTCCTGGAGAATCATTCAATAGTGATAACGACAAGCCAAAATTCTGATTTTTTCTTTCTGCACTTCATAAACCAACCTGTGTTCTCGATCAATTCGACGAGACCAACATCCTCGTAAATCGTGCTTTAATGGCTCTGGTTTGCCCGTTCCTCGAAAAGGATCACGTTGTATTTCTTTGATGAGATTAACGATTCGAAGCGCAGTCTTGCGATCTCTTCGAATCCACCAGGCCAGATCTTCAAAACCCGCTGGATCAAATTCCAAGCTTCTCAAGGGCTTCCTCGAATGGAATACCGTCTTGACGATGTTTCGCTTCCAGGAGCCGCTTTTTCATCGTCTCACTTTGGAAGAGATAGGTTGTTTCTAATTCCGAGGTAATCTCATTCCAGAGATCAATCGGAACAACAACCCCTTTTACTTCTCCCCGATCATCTGAGACATACTGAACGTCTTCTAATTCACTCATCGCATTCTCTCCAAAATGAGGTTTAATAAACCCCCACAACAACCGACTCTTGCAGCTCTGAAAGCAACCCCAGATTTCGCACCCCATCCCACGGATAGGCCGCAATCGGCTCGGCCCGCTCCGCTTCATCCCGTTCTAGGAATCGCGGCATAAAAAACTCTCTGGTCAACGTCGTCAACATCACCCGCCCAACCGCATTGTAATCTACGACCTCGTCTGTGTTGTCTGGGTTCACCAGTTCGATAAAGGCCCGGGGTACTGGCGGATAGTACGTAATAGCATAATGATCGGCCGGATCAAACGGCTTGGAATATGCCAATCCCATCAACGTGTTGCCATAGGTCGGAACAAAATCAAGCCCGGGAATCAATTCCTCCCGGGCAAAGCGGTGAAACTGTGCATTCATCTCCGTCCCGCCACAAAAAATGCCCGAAATACCGGCCTTCTCCAGCGAGATTTTCGCACACAGTTCTTCCAGCAATTTCGGCGTCGTAAACATGCATTTCACATGGTCATTGGCCCGCAAAATGGTCAACGCTTGATCGATCACGTGGGATTTGTAAAGCTCCAGTTCCTGAAGCGCTCCCCGCTTAATCAGTTTGTTCACCCACCGAGGGTCCAGATCCACCAGAAAACAGATGCCCCCCCGAATCTGACACAAATATTCCACGGCCAGCCGCAACCGCCTCGGCCCCGTCGGTCCCAGCATCAACCAGTCGGCCCCTTTCGGAAACGTTTTGTCCGAAAGGTTTTCGCTGAACATTTCATAATCGATCTGAAAATCATTCTGACTCACCCGATATTTGGGCACCCCGGTCGACCCACCCGTCTCAAACACATACGTCCGATTTCCTTCACACCCTTTGGGAATCCATCGCCGAACCGGCCCCCCCCGCAACCATTCGTCTTCAAAATGGCCCAAAAGTTTGAGATCCTCATACCCCCCAATATCTTTCCGTGGGTCAAAATCCAGCTCCGCTGCAAATTCCAGCCAGAACGAACACCCGGTTTCCGGGTTAAAATGCCAGTCCACCATCTCCCGCACATGGGCATCCAGTGTTTCCTGCGCTTTTTTCAGTTCATCCAATTTCGGTGTTTCCAAAACTTCCATTGCAGAACCTTTTTCAATTTTTCATTTTCAGATCTGAATCTGAAAATGAGCGAGCACCCTCTACTCCTTAATCGCATACAGGATATTCCGCGTCCCAATATACAGCACCCCGTCCTTTGCCACCGGCGTCGTATAAACCGAACTGCCCATATTAATTTCATTGATCAACTTCATCTCTGTCCCGGCCTGCAAAATCGCCATATCCCCATCTTCATCGCCAATATAAACCTTCCCGTCCGCAACAAAAGGAGACCCCCAAATCGCCGCAAAGGTATCGTATCTCCAGTGTTGCTTGCCCGTTTTCAAATCCAGACAATATACAAATCCACTCAAATCATCCGCATACAGCAAACCGTCTGAAATCGACACCGTCGAAATGGTCCGATTAAAAGTCTCATCCCCAAAATGCCACACCTCATGCGTTTTGGTCACATCGCCTTTCCCCGTTGCATCAATCGCCCACAGATGCCCAATTCCCTCCCCGTGTTCCGGGTCCTGCCCCATACCAATAAACACCTTATTGTCATACACTACCGGCGTGGAAATAAACGCATTCCGAGTCCCACGCCCGCCCAGTTGCCAGACCGAATCTTTCGGATTGCCATCAAACTTCCAGATCAAATCGCCATTTTTAGGGTTCAGCGCATACACCCATCCATCCCCCCCCGGACAAATTACCTGCGGCGTCCCGTTAACCACCCCATAGGACGGGTTGGACCACTGCCCGTGCAAAATACGCTCGCCCGGATAATCCTTTTCCCAAACCAGCGCACCCGTCTTCAAATCCATCGCAATAAAACTGGGCGCCAGTGGAGAAGGAATCGCCACATGCCCTTCGTCAACCCCATTGCTTGTAATCACAAATAACAACCCCTCCGCACCCACGGGGGAACAGGTCGCCAGATTGTGCGGGAACACATCCAGCTCTTCCATCATATCGTATTCCCAAACAATATCCAGACCAATCTCACTGGTTTCCTGCTCGTCCACATAAGGCCCGTCGTTCTCCCCATCCCGAAATCCTTCGGTATCGGCACACACAATCCGACCCTGATTGGAAATATAATACATCCGGTCGCCTTCAATATAAGGCGTCGAACAAATCCCCTGCTGCGGCCAATCATTCACCCGGCCGGCGGGCAATTTGGGATGCGCGGCCTGCCACAAAAACTGACCGTCCGCTTCTTGAAAAGCCATCATCACGCCCCGGTCTCCTTGAATTTTTTCATTTCGAGCGTTCTGATTATTGGTCCCCATAAACACCTTCCTGCCAATCACAACCGGTCCGGCATACGACTGGGCACCCAGGTTTGCTTTCCACTTGATATTTTCACCCGTTTCCACATCCCACTTTGTCGGCAAATTCTTCTCATCCGACACCAAATTCCGCGAAGGTGTAATACCCCACATCGCGGTTTCCTGGGCAACCCCTTTCGACGCCATTAAAACCCCAACAGCCATCATACACCCACTCAAAATTTGTTTCAGTCTCATCGCACACTCTTCTGTAAGTTAAGGTTCACATCGATTTAAAAAGTTGAAGGTTCTCGATCAAAATTCTATTGCCACACCTTCACATTGTCATAATAAATTGTCGCCGGTGAATACCCATAAAGCCCGGGACTTCCTTCTCGAATCGGCAACGGATCTTCCGCTTCAATCGACCAGGCCTCAGGCTCCGTTTCGCCCCGCTTCCAGGCCTTCCCCCGAACAATCGCCTTTCCTTCCACCACATCCACCTTCATCTTCACGGTGTACCACACGTCCATATCCCACTGAAAGTCGACTGTTTTGGCCATCCGCAAATCCGAAGACCAGGACCGCACTTGCAATCGCTGGTGGATCCCTTGTAGGTCCAGCGTATAGCGATGGGCGACCAAACCCATATCGGAGCGACGACGACGATTTTGCGATCCCTTCATATCTGCCTGAATCGTATATCCTTTCATACTGGGCGGACCCACATACAGATTGGACCGATTTAAACCCCTTGCAGCAGGCCCCTTGACCAGCACCTTGTTCTCTCCCTGCTCCTGCACCAAAAATTTACTGCCACCCCAAACCCAATGACGAGGGTTTTTCCCCACTTCAATCCCTTCAAAGTCTTCCGACCAGGGCAACCCGGGCACAACACGCACCCAGGCCTTCCCGACCAGCTCACCCGACTTGGCAACCACCCAACCGGCCTGTCCAACTTTCGAAGGCCGAAACTGCCCCCCTTCAATCGTGCCAGCCAGCCCTTCCAATGACCAGGCTGCATCCACCTGGCCAATCCACCGGCCTTTTGCATCATACGCCCTGACGTGCAGCGGCAATACTTCGCCTTCCTCCAGGGTTGACTCGCCCGGAACAGCCAGTATTTTGGCAGGCGTTGCGCCAACGGAGGCAGCTTCGGGCTTCATAAAAGGAGAGGAAGTTACCTTGAAGGGAACATTCGGATCGCCCAAACAGAATAACCCCGCTTCCGTCGCAAAATAAACCCGGCCATAGGCCACAGCCACCGATCCATAAATCTCGGCATGCCCCCCATCGGGCATGCGAATTTTCTTCTTGTCCAGCACCTCAACCCCGGCATCCCCAACCTTTAAAATCTGAAATACGCCATTCACTTCCGTCACATACAACTTGCCATCTGCCCAGGTAGGAGACCCCTTACCCACAGTGCCAATGTTCTGTTCCCAATACGGTTTTCCCGTCTCCCCATCCAAACAGTGTACATTGGCAGAGTTATCTATCACATAAACCCGACCCCCGTGCACCGCCGGAGAAGCATACCCTATGGTCATCCCATGATTCTTCCAGAGTTCTTCGCCCGTCGTAGCATCCAAACACACCACCGCCCCCAGAGCGGTATCGCCGACATTTTCTTCGCTGTGGGTCGCATAAACCCGATTCCCGGAGACCACAGGAGAGGTGTTAATCCCCCGCTTGGACAATTGATACCCCCAGACTTTCTCTCCGGTCCCGACCTGAAACGCAAAAATCCCACCATTTCCATTTCCTGCCACCAACAATCGCTGTCCGTCAATCGTCGCGGACACGGGCGTGGAATACACCGTCAAATCAACCTGTCCACCGCCGCCCGGACGAGACATCCACACCGTTTCACCCGTGCGCTTATCCATGCCAAAGTAACGATGAGAAGGCGGTCCAGGCACGGCCCAACCGAGATTCCCCATACTGATAATCACCAGATCCCCTTCGACAACCGGCGTATGCAACCGCCCGCCATACCCCGAAAACCGGTTAAACTCTTCGGTTAAGGACCGGACCCACTGAATCGCACCCTCTTTGTCAAAACACACCAACAACCCACTCACCAGATGCGCATACACATTTCCCGTCTCCCCATCGACGCCCAAACTCGCCCAACCCAATCGGTTAGAGGGAATCGTCGAATGCCACACATGAAACTTATGCTCCCACAGCAACTTGCCCGTCTCCGCATCAAAACTTGCCACATGCTCCTGCTCGCTAATGTCCTTTCCCGTCCGCCCAATCACATAAACCTGCCCATTGGCAATCACCGGGGTAGACCGGCCAATAAAATCTGATCTCCAGATCCGATTTTCGCCCTCCAAAGACCAGGTCGAAACCAGCCCGGTCTCCAGAGACGCCCCGGATTGCATCGGTCCTCGCCAGTGCGTCCAGTCAGATGCCGAAGCCACACCCGGAGCTCCCGGCAGCAGATAACAAAGTACAAACATCAAAATATTCCGCGCTTTCATACGCCATCCTTAGTGTTTTAAGCCCCATCGGGACGGGGACAAAGGGTTCTATCTGGACCAGGACCGATCATAGTATACCTAAAAAACCCCGAAAATCAAGGCAAATAGAGAAAAGTAACACTATTGTAAAAAATGACTTAGAACAAAAAACGGGCCTACTTGGGTCTGGATAAAAAAGAAGTGAAAATAATAGATTCACGGCTTTGGATTAGACGATGAAAATCGGCTTGTTGTTCCATTTTTTCAAGGCCTGCAAGACAAAAAGGCACCCCGGTCAGAGATGCCCTTGCCATAATCCATGAAGCGAACTCCAAACAAAAAACGAGGTCATACCGGACCCATGGTATAACCTCGTTTTTTATGCGCCCCGTATTTAATCCGCCGCCCGTGCCGAATCTTCTACAATCCGAGTGGAAGGTTTAAACGTCAGTACCGTCAGCCGCCTGAGCATCAGCCTTAAATCATCCAGGAACGTGTAAAAAAGCGGCACCACAAACAATGTCAACAACGTCGAAACCAGCAACCCACCCATCATCGTAATCCCCAACGGCGCATACGGAATCCCCATCATCGTGCTGCTCCCGATCGCCATGGGAAGCAACCCGAAGATCGTTGTACACGTCGTCATGAGAATGGGACGATACCGGTTGTAACCGGCTTCCATAATCGCCTCGCGTCGGCCCATCCCTTCGGCCCTCAACCGGTTGATCATGTCTACCAGCACAATGGCATTGTTCACCACCACACCAATGAGCACAATCACACCCACCCTGGACATAAAGCCCATGATGGTACCCGTGAGAAACAACCCCCAATAAACCCCCAGGAATGCGAAGGGAATAGCGAAGATGACAGCAAAGGGCAAAATAACCGATTCGAACAGAATCCCCATCAGCAGAAACACGAACGTAACCGCCATGATAATGCCAAAAGTCATCGCATCGGATTCTCTGGCATAGGCGGAGTACCGTTCGCCCTTGTTCCATTCATACCCGCGCGGCAACGTAAACCCCTCCATCGCTCTGTCGATCTCTTCATACAGCCCCTTCACATCGTCTTTGGTCGTGTAGGCCTTCACACGCAATCGATTTTTACCATTTTGCTTGGTAATATACCGGGGGCCTTTTGTAATCTCGAAGGTGGCAAACGAAGACAGCGGCACTTCCTCGCCAGACCGGGTAGTAAAGGAAAAATTTCTCAACTGGTTCAACGACTGCCGATCGTTCTGATTCATAATCAACGTCACATTCACTTCCCGATCGGTGGTCTGATATCGGGGCAGTTCGGCCCCCATCAACTGGTAATACAGGGTCCGCCCCACGACATGAACCGGAATCCCGTGTTTCCGGAGCTGATCCCGATTAAGATGAACCCGCACCTCATCGTTCCCAAATTCCAGATCGCTCTCGGTTCCCACCACCGTGGGAATCGTGCGCAACCGGCGCTCCACCTCATCCGTCATGTCTTCCAGAACCTTGTAGTCGGTCCCGTAAAGATAAACCCGGACATACGGATCATTTTCCGACGTACTGCGTGACTCTACAGCCACCCGAAATCCCACGTATTTCGGCACCGTCTTTTTGAGTTCGTTGATCACCTCTTTACGCGTCATCCATTGGGGAACGGGAACACCCATCCATCCTCGGACCTTCTTATAAACAAAATACCACCATTCCTGGTGAGGGTCATCTTCCAGGTTGAGCCGGATGTTGATATACCCGCGCCGGAAATACGTCATCACATTCTTGATATGATATTTTTCCCGTCTGGCATTCAGGAACTTTTCGACATCTGTGGCAATCTCATCCATCTCCTTCATGTCAAAACTTTTGGGCCCATGGATTCGGATCGACACCCGGTTGGATGTAAATCGCATTCGATCGGTCTGCTTCACCTTCTCAACCGGATACCAGATCGTGGCAAACAACAAGGCGACCACCAGAAACGTGTCTCGTCGATGGTTCACCACCCAACCCAGCACCCTGCGATACCCGTTCCGGCTCCAACGAATCGATTTCGGATCGGCCTTCACCACACTCCCACCAAACCACTTCGCGGCCAGCGGAATGAACAACAAGGCTACAAACAAAGACGCCACCAGCGCAAACACCACCGGCATCCCGATCTTCGACAGCAAATACTTCATATAAAAACTGTCGTTCATCAAAATCATGGGCAAAAACACCACCACCGTGGTCAGCGTCGCCATCGTGATGGCCAGCCCCACTTCGCTTGCGCCTTTGATCGACGCCTCGTGAGGGTTCTCGCCTTTAGCGCGATACCGATAAATATTCTCCACAATCACAATAGCGTTGTCCACCACCATGCCCACCCCCACCATCAGTCCCATCATGGTCAACAGGTTCAACGTCCAGCCCATGAAATACAGCACCGTTATGGTGATCATCACACAAAGAGGAATCGACAGCGTAATTAAGGCAGTCATCCGGAAGGCACGTAAAAAGAACAGCAAAATCAGCGCAGCAAAGAAGCCCCCCCAGAGTCCGGTATTTCTCAGGTTGCCCATGGAATCTGCAATCATTTTTCCTTCGCTGTAGAAAATCCGGAACTCCACATCGGTCGTCGCTTCGATCTCCTCCATTTTGGCCACAACGCGCTCACACAAATCGACAATATTGACCCCCGAAGCCTTATACACATCAAAGCCAAGGTTTTTCTGCCCATCCACCCGCCACACACGTTCCCGAGGAATTGCATCATGTATAATCTGTGCCACGTCTTTTAAGCGAATTTTTTTCTCAGACTTTTTGCTCCGAATCGGCACATTCTGAATCTCATCCAGACTCCGATAATGAGCCAGAGACCGCACGTAATACCGTTTCCCGCCTTCCTGGACATAGCCGCCAGCCAGGGCAAAATTATCTCTCCGGAGGGATTCCACCAACTCAAAGGTCTCAATACCATGGGCCCGTAACTTCTCCTGATCCACCCAGATTAAGACCTCTTTTCTTTCAATCCCATAAATTTCCGTCTTCGCAACGCCATCGATCCGTTCGATGGGGTCCATCACGTGCGCCCGGATATATTTTTCCTTATTCTGGATATGATCGGGCACCGATAAACCCGACCATAACACCTCCGCCTGGTCCGGATTCCACTTCCAGACCTTAATTTTATCCCGAACCTCCTCCGGTAACTCCAGTTTGGCCCGTTCCAACCGGTCGGACACCTGATTATAGGTCAGATCCATATCCGTACCCGGCCTAAACTCCACTCGCACACCTGCCCATGGATCTCCCGCAAAAGCCCAGATATTGCGCAAATCCTTCAACGTCTTCATGTGCCGTTCCAGGGGCAGCGCAATATCGTTATACCGCTCCTGAACCGTCGCATTTTCCTGATGCACATCCACCCAGAACCAGTCCGGGTCATTGCCCGGCGCCCGGGCCTGAATCGAAATCCGATTGTAGGCCACAATGCCGATCACCAGCAAACCGATCAAACACATCGTCACCGTTACCGGACGTGTCACGGAAAGCCGGGGCAAAAGAGAAGATCTGGACTTCTGATCCGAATCTTGTTTCATAAATCAAACCCTGACAAAAAAATCGGGGCATGTGGCACAATCACCATCCCCGATCCCCTTCAAAAAACACGATATATTCAATAAATTTAAAGACCTACCGCCATGACAGCACCTCTCCAACGCTCTGAAGTACGAATATAGCGAAACTCCCCCCATAAAACAAGCCCATTCCCTGCACGCATGTTCACAGCCTGAAAAAAATAAAGGGAGCGCTTTTTTGAAGCGCTCCCCCCACCCTAATCGGCCGCCTGAGCAGGGTCGTCAGGCAAACTTTCTTGTCTTCGAAAGGTGATCCTTATAATCCGTTTGAGCATCAACCTCAAATCATCTAAAAACGTATAAAAGAGTGGCACCACAAACAATGTCAACAACGTCGAAACCAGCAACCCACCCATCATCGTAATCCCCAACGGCGCATACGGAATCCCCATCATGGTGCTGCTTCCCATCGCCATCGGAAAGAGACCAAACGTGGTCGTACAGGTCGTCATCAAGATGGGGCGAAACCGATTGTAACCGGCTTCCAGAATCGCATCGCCCCGGCTCATACCCTCTGCCCGTAATCGGTTGATCATGTCCACCAGCACAATGGCGTTGTTCACCACCACCCCAATCAGCACAATCACACCCACTTTAGACATAAAGCCCATAATGGTATCGGTCACCCAGAGTCCCCAGTAAACACCCAGGAAGGCGAAGGGAATGGAGAAGATGACGGCAAAGGGCAAAATGATCGACTCGAACAAAATCCCCATCAGCAGGAACACAAACGTAACCGCCATCAAAATGGCAAACGTCATCGCCTCGGATTCCCGGGCATACGTGGAATACCGCTCGCCCTTGTTCCATTCATACCCACGGGGCAACGTAAATCCCTCCATTGCCCGATCAATCTCCTGGTACAGTTCCTTCACATCGTCCTTGGTCGTATACACACGGACCCGCAACCGATTTTTCCCATTTTTTCGGTTGATAAACCGTGGCCCTTTGCTAATCTGGAAAGTGGCAAATGACGATAGCGGTACTTCCTCGCCAGCCTCGGTCACAAATTTGAAATTTTTCAAGTGATTCAGCGATTTTCGGTCCTCCTCATTCAAAATCAACTGAACCTGCACCTCTTTTTTATTGGCCTGATAGCGCGGCAACTCCGCTCCCATCAACTGATAAGACACCGTCTGTCCAACCTCTCGGGCAGAAAGCCCGTGTTTCTGAGCCTGTTCGCGATTGATCTGCACCCGCACCTCATCGTTACCAAACTCCAGATCGCTTTGCAAACTGGTCACCGACGAAATCGAGCCCAACCGACGTTCGACCTCTCCCAGCATCCCTTCCAGCGTCTTGTGATCCTCTCCAAGCAGATAGACAGATACATAGGGATCTTCACCGCCCGAACTTCGCGCTTCAACCCCACCCCGAAATCCGACAAATTTGGGCAACGTCTTTTTCATGTCATTAGATAATTGCCTTGCGGGTCAACCAGCGGTCGGTCGGAAAACCGAGTTTTTCCCGACCCCATGCATAAATCACATACCACCATTCCTGATTGGGGTTGTCCCTCAAACTGACCCGAAGGTTGAAATATCCCCGTCGGCAATACGTCATCACGCTGCTTATTTTATAAAGATCCCTTCGCTCATCCATATACTGCTCCACATCTTCCGCAATACGCCCCATCTCCTCCAGGCTAAAAAATGTGGGCCCCCAATATCGGATATAGACCCGGTTGGATGTGCCGCGTATTCGATCCGTCTGCTTCACCTGTTCCATCGGATACCAGATCGTGGCAAACAACACCAGCACAACCAAAAATGTATCCCGCCGATGGTTCATCACCCACGAAAGCGCTCGACCATACCCGTTTCGGGATTGATGAACAGCCAATGCTGATCACCCGGTGACTCCCCAACGCCCTCATCGAAGCTGAGGTGTAAGACATCGTAGGTCTCGCCGTCAATTGAATCGCGGCCGAGCGACGACAAGTGGACACCTGGATCTGTCATTTTCCACGGCATGAGTAGCCAATAGCTATCGGTCAGATGGTTGTAGTAGGCCTGTTCGATCAATTCCTCCCGCTCGGCATCATCCACTTCTTCGCCGCCGCGATAGGCGCTCCCACTTCTCGTATTTACGTTGAACAATGCTTGGGCCTGCTCGCCAAAAAGATCCCACTCTTCGCGATAACGTCCGGATTCTCGATCCCAAAGGTGTCTTCCCGTGTAGACATGATCGCCGTTAACCTCCACGTCGAAATCGAATCGCAGATAGCGAATGTCATCCAGGCTTTCTGAACCACCCATCGCTTCCATCGTGCGCAAGGCCATTTCCTGCGATTGACCCGTCTCTTGGTCCGCCGAGCAGGAAACAACAACAAAAAGACAACCGAGCAGGACGATAGGTTTCGTGAAGCTCATCTCGTGTGGG
>JAPUJS010000338.1 GCA_027296045.1 bacterium
GCACCCCTAGAAGCGCTCCCCGCACCGGCACGGCAGGTGCCCCAACCTCCGGCAACCAGTCTCCCATCGACACCCGATCGAACGAACGGCCGTCCAGCACCATCCGATCCACCCCAAAATCGCTGCCGTCCAGTGCCACAATCACGCCTTCCAAACTCGAGGATATCAGTCGAGGTTTGCTTTCCCCAAAAGCAGTCCCGATGCCCAACATCCAGGCCAATAACACACCATATGAGCAAACGCTAAAAATCATACCCACTTGCTCCCAACCCCACCTCGGTTTCTCCATAAAATGTTCACCCGCTCCCAAAAGCTATGGATCCACACGTTGTATTTCTCCTCGATTGTAAAACAAAACCCGATCGGGCTCCTGTAAATCAATCTGAACCGTCAGCGCTCCCTCCCCGGCAGCCGTGACCGTACCCCAGGGCTTTTCCAAAACCGTTTGCACAACCGTCTTGCCGTCTGCCGCATAAATCGACGAAGTACCCTCATGGTGAAAGGAAAAAAAGCCTCCCCGACGAATGTTCAAGTCATAACGACCGGGGCCGCGCCGGTACAATGCGCAATCAAACGTTTTGTCCAGCATCCACATATGATTCACCATCACCGGTCGTTCTCGAAAATCTCGTTTGCCCCGCATTTCCAGAGCATTTTTTAAGGCATAGGCCATCAAAGACTTGCCGCCAAAACTCTGTTCGGGCATATAGGCCGAAGGCACATTCATCACATAAAGAGTCCCCTCAATATCCCCCGCCTGTTCCAGGACCTCCTCCACAAAGTGCTCGCTGATTTTGGATGCCTCCTGCCAGAACAGGCCCTCCCGTACGAGAACCACCCCGTAGTACACGGTCAAACAAGCCAGCGCCCCATACAAAACCCGTTTGCCCGGCAATACCCACACGGCAGCAACAGCAATACATGCAAAAACCGACGGCAAATACAAATACCAGTTGTGCAAGTGTCCCAAAACCGGCACCAGGCACAGCAGCATCCATCCCCCCGGAAAAAGCAGATCTCGAATGCCCGGCTTGCGCTGCCAGATAAAAAGAGCCCCGGTTGCCAGAAGCACGACCCCGCCAAACCATTTGTAGTCGGTCATTCCAATCTTTGCAACCGCCTTGGCCGTCTGCAATCCCCACACAAAAATGGAAAATCGTCGGTCTTCCACCCCCTTAAAAACCCCGCCCAATACAACAAAACGCAAACCGAAATAAACCAGCAGCAAAACCCCAACCACAACCAGGGCGCGTTTGGCTTCAACCCGACGAAGCGCCCCCTTGTACACGGCCAGCACCACCAGAATACCGGGCAAAGAAAGGGCCATCTCTTTGGAAAGAAATGCCAAACACACACACACGCCAAATCCGACAAGTTGCCCCCGAGAAGGCCGTTCCAGATAATCCAAAAACATTACCAGAGAACCCAGATAAAACAAGGTGCAGACCGAATCCGTCCGACCGACAATCCAGAAAACTGTGTCCGTATGAATGGGCAAAACCACAAACAAAGCCATGGCAGCCCAGGCCACACCCCGGTGTGCAAACAATCGGTAAGCCAGCAAAAACACCAGCACACCACACCCACAGTGAATGCCTACATTGGCAACATGGTAGAGTGCTGGATCATAGCCCGACAGGAGATAATTGAGATACATCGAGAACACGACCACCGGCCGGTAATAGCCGCCCACCCCCACCAAACCGGTCCAGCTGGTTGTCAACACCTCGGGAAACCGTTCGCCCACCAGTCTCAGATGTCCCCAATCGTCATCCAGGATGGACACCTCGCCCGAAAGCCAGGACAGCAGAACCGCATAGGCCCCCAAAACGAGGGCACCCCCTTTTTCCCAGACGGTATATCGCGTCACACCGCCCCTCTCAAAAATAGATTGCAAAAGCGCAGCCCCTTGACACACCCAAGTATGCAAACGATCCACCGGTTAAAAAATGCACAAAAAAATACCCGCCGTAAAGCCCGGCAAGGGGGTTGCTCGAAACGGAACACGCATGGGCAAATATCCATCTGTTTGGCTTTAGAGCAGAAAAAAAGTTCCAGGTTCCAAGTCACTGGGCAAGAAACTTGGAACCTGGAACTTGGTATACGACCTCTGTTCTGAACCCCTCAAGACTCATAATATTCAATAATCCGCCGCAGCGTCATATCCAGACTGATCTTGGGTTCATATCCGACGGTCTTCCTAATTTTGGTCAAATCCGGCACCCGATAGTTCAGGTCTTCATAAGACCCCTTGGCAAAAGCCTTTTCATAAGGCACCAATTCAACCGGCGAGTCGCTTTCCGTCAAATCCTTAATCTTGTGTGCCAGGTCTTTGATGCAGATTTCGTTGGTATCCGGGTTGGCACCCAGATTATAAATTTCCCCCGGGGTATGCGGATGATCTCCCAGGGCAATCAACCCGTCCAGCGCATCTTCGATATCTGTAAAACAACGCCGCTGCGCACCGTCTCCATACACCGTAATAGGGTGTCCCAGAAGGGCCTGCTTGACAAACCGGGGAACCGACATGCCATAATCGGCACTTTGCCGCGGGCCAATCACATTGAAAAATCGCACCGTGATCACCGGCAGGCGTTTCTCCCGCCAGTAGGCCAGCCCCAGCATCTCATCCACAGCCTTCGATGTCGAATAAATCCAGCGTGTTACCGTCGTAGGACCCAACACCCGGTCGTCGTTTTCATTAAACATGGCTTTGCCGTTTTTCTTTCCCGCCACCTCCGAACTGGATGCCAGCAACACCCGCTTCTTATTCTTATTGGCCAGTTCCAACACAATCTCTGTGCCCCGGATATTGGTGGTTAACGAATGCAACGGATGCTCGATAACATAACTCACCCCCACAGCGGCCGCCAGGTGATAAATCATGTCGCTCCACTCCACCAAAGGCTTGAGCGTATCCGGGTCCAGCACGGTCCCAACCTTCATTTGAAACTTGGGGTTGCTCTCTAGGGGACGGACATTGTCCAGATCACCCGTCGAAAGATCGTCCAGTACCAAAACCTCATCGCCGCGTTTTAACAACCGCTCCGCCAGATGTGACCCAATAAACCCTGCCCCACCAGTAATCAGAATTTTCATAAAAGATATCCCTTCCCAACCAAACGACCCGGGGATTTCTTCCCGGCTATGGCTTTTGTTTCGACAACTCCCGGTAGTTTAAAACGCAATATCCGCCCAATCCTACACGCCATTGCATGGATTAAGATAGACTTCTGAAAAAGTAGAATATAACGACAGGTTTCCTAAAAATCAATAAAAACTGGCACCCACAAATAGCCTAAGTACAGATTTATTGATATGATAGATTTCCGTTTTGTAGCGCCAAAAGCGACACCCGACCTTCTATTGGCCCTTCCAGAACCTCACTTAAAGGGCCAAATCGAAAGTCGGAGAGCAACCGTTCCAGACGCTTTTTTGTCGCCCCCAGATTGAAATAATGCGTCACCCAGGCCTTCCAGTGAAACCCCACTTTGGGGTGGTCGACATCCAGTTCCCAGGGATGCAGATAAAAAACCCCGGGAATGCCCTGTCGCTCCAGCGCCCGCAGATTGGCCCGACTTACCCCATAGGGATAAATCCGAAAATAGGCCCCCCCGATTGCCGGGAAATTTCGCCCCAGCACCCGCCTGACCGAACCGGGCAATTCATAAATCGACCCGGAAGGCGTCTCAATCACATGGGGGCGCGGCTCAAATCCGGGCAACCCATAACGCCAGTTCTGAACCGGAAAAATACTGGAGTCATATCGAAATCCCAACTCGGCAAGCACCTCCAGTGCCCAGAGCGAAGACTGCGTAATCGAAAAATAGGCCGCCCGATAGGCCACCACGGGTTTTCCGATCCGGTCTGCAATCACGTCTCGGGCCCGCACGGTCTCCTCGCGAAATCGTTCGGGCGTCATCGAATAAATCAGATCGTGCGACCAGCCATGACAGCCAATCTCGTGGCCCGCCGCAGCCATTCGTTCGACCAATCGGGGATGGTCCTGCGCCACCGGACCCAGGACAAAAAACGTCCCTCGAACCCCGTGGGCTTCCAACAAATCCAGCAAGAGTTCACAGCCCCGTTCCAGCCGCCGCTCGGCAGAAGCCCGGGTGGTTTCCCCAATTGGAATCCCCTGATACCAGTCTTCCACATCCACGGTAAAGGCATGAAGCATCACATCCGTCCTATCGGTTGGCAACCTGGGTCAGAAGGTCTAAAAGCCGCTGGCTGCTCCGTCTTAAAGAATACTGTTGCTCCATTTTTTCTCGTCCAGCCTGGCCCATCTTCTGCCGCAATTCTCGATCCACAATCAACCGTTCCAGGCAATCCACCCATTCTGCTTCGTCCCCTGCCAGAAATCCATTCACCCCGTCCTCCACAATTTCCCGGTTGATCTCGACCGGACTGGCCACCACCGGGATTCCCATGGCCAAATATTGAAGCAACTTGTATCCCCCTTTGCCCCGGGTAAACGCATCGTCCGGAAGGGGCATTAACCCGATATCAAAGGTGCGAAGGTGATCCACTTCCGTATCCAAAGACCAGGGTACCTGCGTCGTCGGAAGCGTATCCAACCGAAACGCCTCGGAGCCAATCAGACAGACCCTGAGGTGAGAGAACCGCTTGCCCAGCTCATCCAATGGCTTTCGAATCAGGTCCAAATATCGGGTCGTTGTCGGACTTCCGATCCAGCCCAGCACCACTTCTTCTTTTTTCTTCGGAACACCCGGACGATAGCGCTCCGTATCAATCGGACCGGTAATGCGAAAGACCTCACAGCCATACGATTTGGCATAAGCAGCCGTATAGGCATTTTCAATCACCACATGACCCGAGGCCCGCAACATCGCAGGCAATCCGCTTTCCCTTCGACGGGTGCGAAGTCGATGCAGCCAGCTCGCTTCGGGTGCTTCAGTGGTAAAAATCGCGTCGTCAAAATCAAAAACAATCTTGTGCCGAAACGCCTTTAAAAAGCACGGGATGGGAAAGGGGAACAACACTTTCTGAATAAACAAAAGATCGTAACGGGAAACGTGAAACAAACACATCCAGCCCACCCCACATGCCCGCCACCAGGATCGAACATAATAAACCAGTCGGCTGATCCTGCCCTTGGATGCCATCCTCTCCACAAGAGGGTCCGGCACCACCACTTTCAAAGTGGTCTCAACCCCGGCTCGCTGCAACAGCGGCAGATAATCAAAGACCCGGGTGCGGCTGCTGGCGGCTCTGGCACCATATTGGGCAATAAAGAGCACCTTCATGTCGACACCAAGCCGTCTTTTTGCAAAACGACCATATCTTGAAAATCCGAAAGTCCCCTGGGAATATAAGCCAGAACCTTAAAATAGACGGAAAATTCTCGGAGTACATAGTCCTGGGAATGATAGGCCGTTTGATACCATTCCGGGAAAATACCCTTCATGCGATTTGTAACCCGGAACAAAAAGCCCGTTTCTCGCAGATGCTCCTGATCCGCCGGGCCCAGGGTTTGCCAGCAGTGTTCCCCAAGCACCGTTAAAAGCACAACACCTCCGGGTTTCACCACCCGTCTCAATTCTTCCAGCCAATAAAACTGATAGGCTTCGTCCAGCTGCGTAAAAACCGAAACGCCGTAAATCAAGTCAAATTGGTCGTCTGGATAAACCAGTTTCGACAGCGGATCATTCACCCGAAATTCGGCAAAAGGCAGACACGCCTGGCACCAGGCAACGGCTTCTGCATCGGTATCGGTTCCAAAAAACCGGACATGCCGTGCGTGTTCTTTCACCCACATCATCGTGCGGCCGCACCCACACCCAAAATCCAGCACCCGCGAAAAATCGACCAGCCGTTTCCCAAGCTGCTCCAGGGTCGACTCAATATCGTCCCGACAGGTCTTTCCCACTACCAGAAACCCTTCTATCTTCGGCGACCCGTGTACCCGATACCGCAACGGGGCAGGCGGCAAGGTTGAAAAGCCCGTCTTTCGCAGATGCCATCGATCAAAAAGGCCCACAGACCGACAGTAGAAACGCATATAGTTCCGATAGCTCCAACGGATTCCGGGCAAAAACCATTTGGGTACAAATGGACGAATTTTGTACCAAACGCGTTTGAGCATCCCTATGCCTTCCCACAATGCCTTATTTCAATTGAAAGGCGTGTAAAAAATCCAACAGCATCGCCCGCAACACCACATCTTGCCAGTACACTAGGAGATTCACTCCCGCTACACCTCCCACCCACAGACACGTCGACCAAAGTCCCTTATAATCGATCAAAAACCAGATCCAGGATGCGGCAAATACAATAAAAAACGGCTCCAGAGGCAGGCGAAATCGGGCAGCGCCATACAGGAAAAAAGAAAACACAGCGAGGGAAATTCCGATAAACCCGGACAGCAGCAAAAAATCTTCCGTCTTCCAGAACCGATAGAAACCGCCTACAAAAAAAGGCAACAGGGTCATGAACCAAACGTGATACTCGGGCCGGAAGAAATACCAGAATCGTAAGAATCGCTCCAACACCCACCGGGCATACCGTTGGGGATGGTTCAAAATAGACGACAGGCCCTGCCCAAACCAGATTCGGTCCCGTTCAATCTCCGAGGGAGTTTGCTCAAACACCTGTCTTTCAATCCCCCACCCGGCCGCTTGCCGCCAGTCGGGATTTGCACCATTGCTACGTGCCAGAATAAAACCGCTGTGCGTCGACAAAATCGGCCAGACCCCGTGCACCTGGTAGTTTCGCACCGTCCAGGGAAACAAAACCACGCCTGCAGCCAACCCCGCCCAGAAGGCCCGCATCCACAAATGTCTGGACCGTTTCACCAGGGCAACCAGAACAAGCGCTGCGAGAAAAACCAACCCGACCGGTCGGGTCAATCCGGCCATTCCGATTGCCGCTCCACCCCCCAACCAGCCCCCAACCCCCTTTTCTCGAACCAGCGCCCAGGCCCCCAGCACCAGCCAGAAGATAAACCAGGTTTCGGTCATCACCTCGCTGCAGACAGCCACCAGGGGTCCGTAGAAAGCAGCAACCGCACCACTCAACAAACCCAGCCGCGGGCCCAACCGGTCGCCCAGCTTCTGGACCCAGAGACATGTAAGCGCACCCACCACACACTGGACAAGCTGCACGGCCAAATGGCGATAGCCAAAAACCCCGTAGACCAGTGCCAGAAAAAACGGATAAAAAGGTGCCCGCCACGACCGCAGTTCAAATCCAAACCAGTTTTCCCGCGCCACAAACCCATCGCCACGAAGCAAATTCAGGGCGATCTCGTCATAGTCCAGCGTATCCTGGGGAGGGACCTCATAGCCCTGCAAAACATAGACCACCCGCGCAGAAAGGGCAATCAGAAACAGCCCCCATCGAAGGAGGCTTGGCGTGAAGGATTTCATAAACGCCTTGCTCACGGCTTCCTTGCCACCATCACATGGTTCCAGGCGTCTCCCTCCACCCGGTGCAATCGGTCCAGTGCCAGGGAACAGCATTGAACCCCCAAATAAGCCAGACGCACAAACGGAATCAACAGGCCCCGTTCAAAATGCTCCAGATAATAACAAAACCGAACCCCGGCAGTGACCCAATAGCCGGCCATCGCCGTAACCTGCTCCACCTTCAAGCCGACCTTTTCTGCCAGATGTCGCAACCCAAACGGCGTATACCGATAATAATCGTGGGGTTCTTCGTGCAGACCCCAGATGTGGGGTGCCGTCAAAATCAAACACCCGTCAGGCTTCAACACCCGACCCATTTCCCGCAAAGCCTGCTCGGGCTCCCGCACGTGTTCCAGCACCTGATTGCACAATACCGTTTCAAAACCGTTTTGTGCAAACGGCAGTGCCAGCGTATCGCCCCAAACATCGATGCGGGCCTCCCGATACCGATCTCGATCCCACTCCATCCCCACATAAGATCCCACCTGAAACAGGGCCTCAAAAGGGCGTCCGCCACACCCCACATCCAGAAGCCGACCGGAAACCTGGGAAGACAGGCCCACCATCGTCTGTCGCATAGCCCTGTGGACCACCCAGTTTTTGCTCCACAACCCCGCCGGGCAGCCATCCACACCATCCCCTTCCATGTCCACTCCCAAGAGAAAACGCCCCGCCCAGAGGGCAAGTCCAGAGGCCCCGACCACCACCCACCACCCACCCTTTCCCTGAACCTGTACAACGACCATTCCTGCAAGAACCAACAAAACAGCCACCCCGTACATCCGACTCACAGCCCCCCAAACCGTGCAACCGTTTTGGACCAGCCGCTGCGCAACATGGTCCCGGCTTGCACGACTGATCGGGCGACCCTTGGAAAACCGGACAACCGAAATAAACACCGCCTCAAAACTCACAATCCCCAGCACAAGGAATGCCGCCAGATACCCCCATGGTTCTGGATAAACGCGCGATACCCCAATCCCCATCGCTCCCAACAAAAATCCGACCAACAAACTTCCCATATCGCCCATATAAATCCGCGCCGGATGGGCATTGTGAATCCAGAATCCGACCAGGCCGCCTGCAAGTGCCAGTCCCACCGCCAGCAGGATAGGGGTTCCAGAAAACCACCCCAGCAGTCCTAATCCCATACCTGCAATCGCCCCACACCCGGCCGACAATCCGTCCTCCATATCCAGCACATTAAACCCGTGGCACATCCACACCAGCCACATCACGGTGAGTACGCCATCCAGAACCGGAATATTCACCAGTTGGACCCGCAGACCCAGTCCAACCGCCAGGGCGGCACCCATCACCGTCCATATTACTTTCCAGCGGGGAGAAAAGGGCCACACATCATCAAAAAAACCGACCACGGCCAGGGCAATCGCCCCGGCCCAAACGCCGGTAGGAAGAGGATTTGGGAGAAAAAGAAAAGCCAGAAAAATGGCGGGCACAAAAGCCAGCCCGCCAAATGGAGGAATGGGTACAGGTGTAGCAGAACCCGAACGTCTGTACGGTTCTGTTCGGTTCAGAAAAAAGCGCAGCAGAGCCGTAAAAAGAAAGGCCAATCCAAATGGGGCCAGAAAATACAGGAAGGGAGCCAAAAAAAAACGCCCTCGACAGAAACGATCAGGATGCAGTGCCCTTGGGTTTGAAGCTGTGCACGGCTTCGACCACCTGGACGAATTCCGATTCGGTCATATGCGGATAAAGCGGCAACGTCACCATCTCTTGCCAGACCGAATCCGTCACCGGCAACTCCCGGCGATAGGGTTCGTAGACCGAATACAGGTGATTGGGTTTGTAATGCACCCCGGCCGTAATCCCACGCTCTGCCAGGTGTTCAATCAACCCGTCCCGATCGGGCACCCGGGCCACATAGGCGTGCATCGAACTTTTCGCATAGGGTTTTTCAACAGGCACCCGAAGCCAATCCAGATCGGCAAAAGCCTTCTCATACTGCAACACAATTTCTCGACGCTGGGCGTTGGTCGATTCCAATCTCCCCAGCTGTACCAGGCCGAGGGCCGCATTCAAATCGTTCATCTGAAACTTGAAGCCCACTTCATTCACATCATAATCCCACGACGGACGACCATTTCTGGGCTCATCCCCAAACCGATCCCAGGTATCCCGCGTGATCCCCATCCACCGCAACTGCTTGGCGCGTTCGACCAGACCGCCATCATGGGTGGTCAGCATACCGCCGTCACACGTCGAGAGATTTTTCACGGCCTGAAACGAAAAACACGTTATCGTGCCCAGTCCTCCCACCATTTTCCCTTTATATCGAGCCCCCGAAGCGTGTGCGGCATCTTCCACCACCGGAATATCGTGCGCCCGGGACAGATCCAAAATCGGATCCATATCGCAGGGGTGGCCCGCAAAATGCACCACCATAATCGCCCGGGTGTTTTTGCTAATATTCGCCGCAATAGAAGCCGGATCAATATTCAGTGTTTCTGGATCAATATCACAAAAGACCGGCGTGGCATTGTTTTGCAAAATCGCATGATTGCTCGACACAAACGTCATCGGCGTGCTAATCACCTCGCCACCCTCCACGTCCAGCAACCGGAGCGCCAAGAACAGAGCAGCCGAACAGGAGTTCAAAGCCACCGCATGCTCGACACCAACGTATTTGGCAAAAGTTGCTTCCAACTCAGAAACTTTCGGCCCGGCACCCACCCACCCCGAAAGCAAAACC
>JAPUJS010000339.1 GCA_027296045.1 bacterium
AGATTTCGACACTTTTCTTTGTTGGACGATATTCGAATGTTATAGAAAAAATGATGCCAACCTGTACAAAAAAATACATTGGCCCCTCGAATCAAATCGGGAGTCCAATGTATATAAATATAATTCAACAAGTTAATTTTATTTTTTATTTTTGCACGGTTCCCCTATGGCCGATGTACAGCAATGATCGACCTTCAGTTTGTGCAATCTGAAGCACCGGATGTGCATTCCACGACATTCCGACGGCATTTTAGCGATGTTCCAGGCGCGTGATATCGTACCGACTCATCTTGGAATAAAAACTCCGCCGGTTCACCCCGGCCAGTTTGGCGGCCTCTGCCACCCGCCCGCCCGCCCGTTTGAGCATTTCCTCCAGATAAAGCCGTTCAAGCTTATCCTGGGCATCCTTCAAAGGCATATCATACCAGGCCACACTGGCCCCGTCTGCCTCCACCGCAACCAGTTGGGGCGGCAAATCGCCCGGAACAATCGCCGGGCCATCGGTCAGCAAAACGGCCTGCTGGACTACATTTTCCAGCTCTCGCACATTCCCCGGCCAGGCATAGGCTTGAAGCAACATCATCGCTTCACTGGCAATTTCAGAAATCTGCTGCTTGCCGGTTTTCCCATACAGGGCCAAAAAGTGGTTGGCCAGGAGCGGGATGTCTTCCCGACGGGATTTCAAGGGGGGCAGTTGGAGGTTGGCCACGCTTAATCGGTAAAAGAGGTCCGACCGAAACGTGCCCCCGTCCATCAGAGACCGCAAATTTTTGTTCGAGGCAGCCACCAGCCGAAAATCAACCCGAATGGTCTGGTCGCTGCCCACAGGCAACACTTCGCGCTCCTGGATGGCCCGCAAAAGCTTCACCTGAAGGCCGGGGCTCATGTCCTCAATTTCGTCCAAAAACAACGTGCCGCCATCGGCCTGCTCGATCAGCCCCTTCTTGGTCCGAATAGCCCCTGTAAACGCCCCCTTTTCGTGTCCAAACAACTCGCTCTCCAAAATCGACTCGGCCAAAGCCCCGCAGTTGATGGGCACAAACCGCCCCCCCACCCGTCCGCTCCGGCGGTGGAGCGCCTTGGCCACCAGTTCCTTGCCCGTGCCCGTTTCGCCCTGGATCAACACTGTGGCCTCACTCTCGGCCACCCGATCGATCAGCTTATAAACCCGATGCATCTCCGCGCTCACCCCTACCAGCCCCTCGAACGACCCTTGACGGATCACCTGATCTTCCAGCAGCCTCAGCTTTTCGGCCTGCCGCTGGTGTCGAAGGGTCTTCTGAATCACAATTTCCAGGTGGTCCACATCCAGCGGTTTGGTCAAATAATCGACCGCTCCCAGTTTCATCGCCTCCACGGCAGACTCAATAGACGCATTGCCCGTCATCAGGAGAACCACCGCGTTCGGGTCTTTTTCCTTCAACTGTTGCAACACCTCAATACCGTTCATCTCGGGCATCATATAATCGACCAGGACCAGATCGACATTCTCCTCCCCATACAGTGCGATCCCTTCTCGACCGCTTTGGGTACCCAGAGCCTCGACCCCAAATTCCGACAGGGCCTGCTTCAGAAATCTCAGCAGAGACAGATCGTCATCAATGGTAAGAATCCTGGGTTTGTCAACCATAATAAAAAATCCTTGAAAAAAAACGCATCGACAATATATGCCCAGAGCTTGTCTTTCCCGAAGTCGGGAACCACATCTTTGTGAACGTGCCCTCTAAAACACGACCCAATGGCGTAAACATTCATAGGACGGCTTTTAGCGAAATACGGTCCCTAATATAACGAAACAAAACGTCTCCGCCAATATATCGTACTGGACAACCGCTGTCGGATGCCCCATGATGTGTGGGATATCAATCCGGGCAAAAGGATGAGATTGCAGCCAATTCCCAGCGAACCAGCGCACAAGGAGGAAATACCCTATGGAAAAAGCCTATCGAGTTCGCGCCACCCGCTGTAGCCACAAAGCTTCCCGAGAAGAGATCTATCAGACGCTCAAGACCATCACCGATCCCCTCACACGGAGCTGGGAAAAACTGGAGAAAGCCAAAAAAATTGGGATCAAGGTCAATATGCAGATGCGCACCGACAACATCCAACGCATTGGCGGCAGACGCCAGGAACTGGTGGATGAAGACGTGTTGCACGCCACGCTCCGCCTCTTGAGAGAACGCACCGATGCAGAAATCTTTGTGCTCGACACCAGCTTTGTACCCTCCGGAGATCGTCCCGGAGACGATTTTAATATGCGTCCCCTCTTCGAGGAATTCAAAATCCCCTATATCGAAGCCGGAGATCCCCCCTTTACCAGCTACAAAGTCCCCGGCGGCGGCCTGATGTTCTCCGAATATCAGCTGTCTGCCTCCCTCGGCGAAGCCGACGCCTTTGTCTCTCTCGCCAAAATGAAAAGCCACGGCTTTATGGGCATCACCTTATGTCTCAAAAACCTGTTTGGGCTCCCCCCCATTCCTCCCCATGGCAGGCTCCGAACCTATTTCCACCACCCCATTCGCCTGTCCTACGTCCTGCCAGATTTGGGCCAGATCGCCAACCCCTGCCTCAACATCATCGACGCCCTCACCGGTCAGTCCAAAGCCGAGTGGGGCGGCGAAGGCCGCATCTGCGACGCCCTCATCGCCGGCGACCATGTCATCGCCACCGATGCCTGCGGCACCTATCTGATGGGCACCGATCCTGCCCTCGACTGGCCCCATCCCCCCTACCGTCGCGACCGGAGCCCCATCGCTGTGGCCGCAGAAAACGGATTCGGCACCGTCAACTTAGACGACATCGACTTCGAAAAAGACGACCTGGAACCGCCCCTTGCAGAATTCAACTCCCGGGCAATGAACGCCGAAGAAGACATGGTTCTTCTACGCAAAACCGCCTGCGAACAGGCCCTCTACTATCGCGACAACCAGGACGGCTTTGTAAACCAGTACGCCGGCGACTACATCTACCTTCAGGACGGCGACGTGATCTGGAACGGACCCCATCCCGATAACAACACCCGACCGACCAACCCCAACGCCGACAAAAAAAACCACTGCGCCTGGCTCAAACGGGTCGACCCCGAAGAACAAGAAGGAGAACACTTCTCGGTTTACGAACAGCTTCTGGCCTCCTGACGAATTGGCAAATGACATAACTCGCAAGTACAGAAAAAAATCAGGCCGCACTCGACCTGACCTAACTTTCTAATAAAATTTGACGAAGTAATTTCATGTAAGTACTCTTGAGTTAGATGTCAAGTCTTCCCGTCAACAAATCCAAAACGGGACTCTAACAATTGGGAACGGATCAAATATTCGACTACGCCGTCATCGGCAAAGGCCTCATCGGCTCTGCGGCTGCGCGTTATCTAAGCGCCACCTCCGACAGTGTCGCCCTCATCGGCCCCGATGAGCCATCCAACTGGCAAACCCACGATGGCGTCTTTGCCAGCCACTACGACGAAGGCCGCATCACCCGCATCCTGGACCCCGACCCTGTCTGGGCCGCCCTTGCCAAACGGGCCATCGCCCAATACCCTGCAATCAAGCGTGAAAGCGGCATCTCGTTCTATCACAACAGCGGCGGCCTGAGGGTGATTCCAGACCCCGAGCCTGTTCAGGCCGTCGGCCATGACCTGGACGTCACATTTCACACCCACACGGACGAAGCCCTTCGACAAGCCTTCCCCTATTACCGCTTTCCAGAGGGCCTCACCGGCCTCTTCGAACCCGAGCCCGCCGGTTATATCTCGCCCCGTGCGCTTGTCCGAGCCCAGGCCGCTGTAGCCCAACAACAGGGCGCTCAAATCATCCGCGAACGAGCCACTTCCCTTCAGATTCAGACCACAGAAGTAGAAATTACCACCGCCGAAGGTTCGAGCTATCACGCCCGCAAAGCCCTGCTTGCCGCAGGTGCCTACACCAGCACCCTCCTAGACCGAAAGCTCGACCTCACCAACCGCGCCCGGACCATCCTCCTGGCCGAACTCCCGCCCGATGAGCAGGACCGCCTCAAAAACATCCCCACCGTCATTTATACAATGCAGGGCCATCCCGCCTTTGACGGCATCTACATGCTGCCGCCCATTCGGTATCCCGACGGCAAAGTCTATCTCAAAATTGGCGCCAACTGTCCGCCGCCGCAAACCCCTCAAACCTTCGAAGCCCTCAAAGCCTGGTTTCACACCCGGGGAGACGCCACAGAGGCCCGGCATCTCAAAGACATTCTGTTCGACATCATCCCCGGCCTGAACGCCGTCTCATTTCACACCCAACCCTGCGTCACCTGTTACACGCCCACCAAACGCCCATTTATCGACACCCTAAAAGAAAATCGCCTCTATGTTGCAGCCGGCGGCTCGGGCTCAGCCGCCAAATCCTCCGACGCCATCGGCCACCTGGCCGCCCAACTCGTGCTCACCAGCACCTGGACCGACAGCCTCGACCGAAACCTCTTCAAAACCAGTTTCGTCACCTGAAGGAAACCCCAGTGCCACACCTCGCCGTCAACGGCACGCTTATGCGCGGCCTCGAACTCAACGCCAACCTCACCGACGTGGGTGCCACCTTCGTCTCCGAAGCTCGCACCAGCCCCCACTACCGCCTCTGGTCCATCGACAATCGCCATCCGGCCATGATACGTGACCCTCAACTGGGTGCTGAAATCCATCTCGAAATCTGGGATATCCCGCCCGAAGGCCTGGTCACGGTCCTGCTTCAAGAACCTCCCGGCCTTTGCATCGGCCGCATCACCCTCTCCGACGGAAGCGAAGTCCTCGGCGTTTTGGGTGAACCCTGGCTCTGTGAAAGCCATCCTGAAATCACCCGATGGGGCGGATGGCGTTCCTACATCACCTCCCTGCACTGATACCCGGAGAGACCCAATGTCTCAGACCTTCACTATCCCCAAACACCACCGCCACCCCGCCTTCGATCCCACCATTCCCCCGGTCTTCGAAATCACTCCCGGCGACACCGTCACCTTCGCAACCGACGACGCCCCCTTCGAGCGCCTCTTTTCGGGCGAATCCATCGAAGCCATCGGCATGGAAACCTTCAACGCCGTCACCGGTCCCGTCGCCGTCCTGGGCGCAAAACCCGGCGATGCCCTCCGCATCGAAATCCTCGACATCTCCCTCACCCGCGCCTGGTCCGTCTGGCTGCCTGGCTACGGCGGCTTCGGTCACCAAACCGACCGCCTCCAGGTCCAACCCATCGCCCTCAACAACGGTCGCGCCCACATCTCCGAGCGCCTCACCGTCCCGCTCGACCCCATGATCGGCTGCATCGGCCTGGCCCCAGAGCGCGGTCGCAGTTCCACTCTCGCCCCGGCCTATCCCTGGGGCGGCAACATGGATTTACGCGAACTTTCTCCTGGTGCCACGCTCTACCTGCCCGTCCAGGTTCCGGGTGCCCTGCTCTCTCTCGGCGATCTCCACGCCGCCATGGGCACCGGCGAACCGGCCTGCGTAAGTCTGGAAGCCGTTGGAGAGGCCACCCTCAAAATCGACCTCGAAAAAAACACCACCCTCCAATTTCCCATGCTTCGTCTCGAAGGCCACACCCTCTGCGTTGGAATGGGTCGCTCTATCCACGAAGCCCAGGGAATCGCATTGGACCATGCGTATAATATTCTCCTCAAAGTCCACGACCTCACCCCAAGAGAAGCCTACGCCTACGCCTGTGCCCGGGTCTCCCTGCGCTTTGCAGGCCCCGCCTCGCCCACCGTTCTGGCCGTTGTCCCCGATCCCGATATACAATAAAAAAACCTCTGACAAAAATCGACAGAGGTTCCGCATCCTACCTTTAGAAAAGCCGTCACCCAACAGAGTTCACTTCATCGCGTTCCACGCCGGGTCGCTGCGTCCTGAATACCCAATCCCACAACGGCGAACTGATCCCAAACCCGTAGTCGGAATCCTGAAAGTGATGGCGCATATGCTGCCGTTTCAACCAGGCTCCCAACCGACTCCGCATCGGCATATGGTGGGTCGCATAATGCGTCCCCTCATACCACAGATAGCCCACCAGAAACCCCGCAAAAAACGGGTCAGCAGCCATTCCCAACACCAAAACAAACCCGCCGTAAAAACAAGCCGATAGGGGCAGACTCACCACCGGCGCAATCGCCAACCGCTTCGGATCCTTTGGAAATTCGTGATGAACCCCGTGCGTGATATAAAGCACCCGACGCACAAAAGCCGACTGCGTCTCAAAGTGCAACAAAAACCGGTGCTCCACATATTCCACCAGCGTCCAAAACAGAAGACCGCCCAACACCAGACCGGCAACCAACCCCCCACCAACTTGCTCGTCCACCACTGCCCGATAGAAAAACCACCCCGCCAGCGGCACAAAAATCCCCACCGGAAGCAGGGGATGTACATGCGACAACCGATCCATCCACCCCCTTGAAAATAGCTGAGGGGTGTGCGCTTCCTGTGAAATCTTCTGTTTGCCCATGACATGCCTCCAAAGGGAAGTGGGAAGGGAGGGCTCTGCGGCCCTCAGCGCTTCTCTGCGTCCTTCTGCGATCCCTTCTGCGATCTCCCTTGCTCCCCAATCCAGTACAACTCGATCTTTCGCACCCGCACCATCACCTCTTCCATCAAACTCCGATTGGTCGCAATCAGATCCGCCACAATGCCCGTCAAAAACATCTGAAAACCCGCCAGCAGCAGAATCGCCGCCAGAATCACCGACTGCACATGGATCGTGCCCTCATCGGTAAAAATGAAATAATATAAAAACCGAATCCCCAGCAAAAACCCCACCGCAAGCGCCAGCATCCCAAATGCCGTGAAAATCCGCAACGCATTGTACCGCGCATACGTCCGCAGGCTGATCATCCCCGACCGAAACACAAACTGGCCAACATTTTTAAACAACCGCGATTCCCGCGCCTTCGGATTCGTCCGAATCGGCACACTCACCACAGCCAGCCGGTTTTGCCCCGCCTCGACCACATGCTCGGCCGTATGATCAAAATCCGTAAACGTCGACAGCTGAATCGCCGCCTCCTTGGAAAACGCCCGAAACCCACTGGCCACATCCGGCACATCAATCGTCGCCAATCGACTGATCATCCGGCTCCCGAAATTCTGCAAAAATCGTTTCGCAAACGAAAAATGTCCGATCGACTCCGTCTGCCGATTCCCGATCACCAGATCCGCTTCCCCCGCCAAAATCGGCCGCACCAACGCCTCAATATCCCCCCCAAAATACTGATTGTCGCCATCGGTATTGATAATAATATCCGCCCCCAACTTCAAACACGCATCAAACCCCGCCTTAAACGCATATCCCAACCCCCGGTTCCGCGGAAACCGAATCACATGATCCACCCCCAGCTCTCGGGCCACCTCAGACGTCCGATCCGTCGACCCGTCGTCAATCACCAGAATCTCCACCACATCAATTCCCGGCACTTCCCGAGGAATATCCCGCACCGTTTCCGGCAACGTCTCCTCTTCATTCAAACACGGAATCTGCACAATCAACTTCATACAAATCCTCTTCTCCCAAACACTCTCTCACAAGAACGCGAGCTGAAACCTCAAAAACCAACACAACAGAATGTAAAACATCCCCTTGAATCCCCCAACACAAAAAAGAGCGCACCCCCGTGCGCCCTTCCGAAAACAATAACTCTCTCAATCCCTCAATCCCCAAACACCGCCGCCGACGCTTCCTCCCCTCTTTCCACCTTCTCCTCCTCCGGCAAATCCCCCATCGCCCGATAAAACGCCTCGTCATAATTCCGCGTTTTAATCACCACCGGCATCGGCACCGCATGCCCGAACATCAACGCCTGCTGTTTTGAATCCAGGCTCGCCAACACCGAACGCAACCCCGCCGCATTCGACACCCCCATCAACACCCCCTGAATATCCTTTTCATCGTTCAGCAAAGCCGTAATCTTCGTCCCCAGCTGAGACAACACCTCCTCGTCAATCCCCGAAGGCCGCTGATCCACCACCAGAAGCGACACATAATACTTCCGCATCTCCCTGGCAATGGTTCCAAAAATCGTCTGCCGGGCCGTTGCCGGGTTCAAAAACTTGTGCGCCTCCTCAATCGTAATGACCAGATGCCGGGGCTTGTCCGCCGGATTCTGGGTGGCATAATATTGCTCGCTCTTCTCCACATACTTCTCGTGAATCCGCCGTGAAATAATATTGGCCACCAGAAGATAGGCCAGTATACTCGTCTGCCGGCCAAACTCCAGCACAATATGAATCCCCCGGTCGATATAATCCATCATCGTATCCACCGCATCCTGCCCCTCCAACCGCTCCACCATAAACCCAAAATGTTCGATCCGCTTCAACTTTCGATGCACCGCCGACAGCGAACTCTTGTTGGCACCAATCTCCTCGGCAAACCGCTCGATATCCGGCCCATCCACCGACAACAACTGCCGCAGCCACCGATTTTTATAAAGTGCAAACACCAGATAGGCCGACTCGGAGGCCGTCGGATTGAGTTGCAACTCGTCCTGCAGGGCAATCACATCCTCCACTGCAATCTGATCGTAGGAAATATACACCTCGTGGTCGGGCTGCACCCCCCGTTGCCTTGTCGATTCCGGATCCAGAGAAAAAAGTGCCACCTGATTTCCAAACAACTGCTTCAACCCCTTCACAAAACTCCCCTTGCCCGATCCGCTCTCCTGCATCGCCCGGTACCCGTATTCGTTGTGCATATCAAAAACCAGATTCACCGCCTTCTTGTTGCGAATCAACCCGCACAACACCAACCTTGTCAAAAACGACTTCCCCGTCCCCGTCTTCCCAAAAATCCCGTTGCTGCGCTCCACAAACCGATCCAAATTCAGACACACCGGCGTCTCCATATCCAGCGGCGTACCCATATTGAAATACCGGTCGTCCCGAGATTCACTGCCAAACACCCGCGCCACATCTTCCTCGTCGGCCTCCACCACCTTGGAAAAATGGCTCGGAATCGTCTTCACCGGCCTCGGCTCATCCACCACCTCTTCCCCCTGTTCAAGCATCAACATCGGCCTCAAATTCACCGTCACATACGTGCTCGACCCATTGAGCACAGAGTGCAACAGCCGATCCCCTTCGTGCGGCGGATACAACAGAATCTCCGGGTTGGTCGCGTCCAGGCTCAAATCGGTGATCATCGAAAAAAACTGATTTTTATAGCCCTCAATCACCACAAACTTCCCCGCCTTCACATCTTCCACACTCCGATCCGGATTCAACTTCATCTCCACCCCTTCGGTCAAAGACCCCCGCGTGATCACCCCGATCTCACCCGAATCCGGCTCCCCATTGGTATTGAGCTCCCAGAAATTCACAAACAATCCTTTCGTTCCATCTTCACTGCGAAATCCGACGCATAATTGAACTCAACCGATCGTAGTCATCTCGGATCAACCGGCACAGATCCTTTCCTATGTGCACCAGATAGGGCATATCAAATGCTCGGGCGACCCAGGCATTGCGCACCGCAGCAATGATCAAATCATCGGCCGGCAACCGTCCGCCACACAAAATGCTCCGCAAAAAATCGCCGTTATTCGTCAAGGCCTTGATCTCTGCTTCGGTACTGGTATGCACAAAATTGTGAATCCCGGGCGGCTGGGGCGGCAACACCTGACGGGGACCTTGCACATCCCGATAGCCAATAATCACCGCCTCAAACTCTGTTTTCAACAACTCAAAAATCTGCGGCTGTTCCTCCCGAAGCTCCTGCTCGGTCATCCCATAGGCCGTTGCCCGACGGTTGGGTTCAATCGAATGCGTACACACATTGAACACCAGCCCGTAAACCGGAGGCTCTCCACCCGTCCGAATAAACGAACCGAACGGAGGTGCCCCGTTCAACTCGCAACTCTCCGCGACAAACTGCGAAGTCGAACTCTCGATAATTTCGCCAATATAATCGATATCCGTCTCAACCAGCGCCATGGACACCTCAAGACAAGCAATCCCAAAAGAAGGGAAGCGTGGGGGTGGGGAATACCCCAGCACTGCTATACGGTTGCAGCAACCTTCTTCAACTGCTTCAACGAAATCTCGGCCTTCACTTCATTCTTCACAAAGGAGTCCCTCAAAAATTTAAAGAAAATATCTCGGTCCGCACCCCGCACCACGGCCCGCTCGTGCGATTCGGAAAGCACCACCGGATAGCCCCGGCCTTTTTCGGCCTGATCGCACACCGTTGTATGCACCAGATCCAGCAACGCTCGATCCTCCGCCACCCACAGTGGAATCTCTACCCGACCGATTTCCCAGCCCGTGTGTACATAAAAAAAACAAATCCGATGCGGGCCATAATCCTCCAGAATCTTGGAGGAACTTTGAAACACACCGCTGCGTTCTCCCTTCTTCAAGGTTCTGGCAAACAAGATATCGTCGGTGACCCCTGCAATCGGCTCGCACGGAACGGTCACCGGTTCCTTCGACCCGCCCTCCAGATCCAGCGCCTGCTGCATCTCGGCCGCCTTCCACGGACACCGATCACAATCTGGCGGCTGTTCGGGACACAACCCCACCCGAAGCCCGTTCAACACATCGGCGCTTCCCGGATCGCTGATATAGCCTGCAATCGGCACCCGGGCCTCCCGAAGCTGCTCCAGACCGTTTAACGTGGCCTGGAGTGTCGTCCGTCGAAAATCAAAGGGCTTGCCCTCCAGCATCCACAAAATCAACGTCCCATCCGTCAGCCCCACCACCGTCCGGCCTTCCGCTTTGGCCTGCTGGGAAAGCGCCACCACCTTACTCATCTCCATCTCATTTCGCCGCACCCCCACCATCTCCCGCGTCACGGGGGTGCGCTTCCCCGCCCATTCTTGATACAGATCTTCCTCTTGATAATACAGCGACGGCTCGCTCGACAACACCGGGCGTTCTCCGGTTCCATAATGCAATACCACATAGCCGATATTGATCAAAAAACACTGGGCGATTTCGTGCCGATCCGGAAAAATCTGCGACCCATCTGCCGCAATCACCGTCAGTTTTTTGGGCCGCTCGGGCACAGGACATCGCTCCGTAAACGGTCCCGTTGCCCCGGCCACCAGCCACGACGTCCGGCTCCGGGCAATCTTGGTCGTCAGGTCTTTCCAGGGTTCTTCCCATCGCTTCATTTCTTCGATCGCCAGATCGATTCGCTGCTGAAAATCGTTCTGCAAATCCTTGGCATCCGTCGCCATCCGGTCAATCTGTCGCTTCAAAGCGCCAAAGTCAAGCATCGATTTTCTCCTGTTGAAACTCCGGAAAATGCCAACGCCACCGGCGAGGTCCCAGAAAAACGAGTTCTCCACTTTCCAGAAGCCGTTCATACCGCGCCCGAATCAGCCGCCCGAGCATCGCCTGCTCTTCGGGATCTCGTGGCCGCTGCCGAGGCACCCGCCCTGAAATTTTGTTCATGATCTCGACCCGCCCGGCAAGCACCTCAGACCTTCGGCTTTTGCGATACATATCGTAATTAACCCGTTTCATCGTTCCACATCGCTTCCAGTTCTTCGGCCGTTCCTTCTGCCTGGGTTCGTCTCCGGAGATAAGACAAATCGAGATGCTTCCGATTGGAAACAATCAATTCACGCACCCACCGTCCATCGTCTTCCCATTTCCAGTGAACATATCCGTTGAGCCGATCGACAATCAGGTCTTCCAGACCAATCACCGGACAAACCAGATCTTCAATTTCAACTTCCAGCACCCGGTCTGGATCTCCTGCCAGCACTTCGTCGGGACATTCAATCACCAGCTCAAGGTCGTCTCGATGCCAAAACCGACCGACCCCTCGAAACCCAAACGTTTCCAATACTTCCCCAAGCCGCGCCCGGTCGCCAACAACAAGGTCCACATCGGCCGTTGCATAGCCACCGAGCGTATAGAACTCGACCGCACTCCCGCCAACCACCACCGGTCGTATGCCTGCAGGACGCAGCGCTTCCGCCAAAACAGCAACCACCCAGAGCCGACGTCGCAACGGTTCGGCAATTTCTTTCGCTGCCTCAAGCCGTTTCAACAGATCCGACGCCATCTTGTCCCCTTCAGACAATCGACTCGTAATAAAACTGTCTCCCGCCCCCCGGCACACTTCCATCCCGCACCCGACAGATCAAACCCATCTTTTGCAGCGCATTTAATCGGTTACAGGCAATATTGATATTCTTTCGCAAGGCCTCGGCAAACTCAGACGAGGTGCCCTGTTTTTTCTCCAGCACCACATCCAGGGCCTCCCGAATGGGTGTCTTGAGCGATCCCAAAACTTCCACTTCCCCAGCTTCATTTCGAATCAGAGCCGCCAGCCCTCGAAGCCGGAGCACCGCTTCGAGGGTTTCACGCACCGAGAGGTTGGCTACCTGGATATAGGCATACCGAGTGCCCAGTTCGCCACTGCCAATCCGCATCAACAGTTTGGACAAAAACTCGTCGGCACACGAAATATCCATAAATGCAATTTCCGAAAAATCCAGAGGCGTCACTCCGTCGGGTTCACAACTCTGCATATGGTCCATCAACTGGTCCAGCAGTTCTTCGCCTCGCTCCCGGCCGCTTAAAATCCCGTTGGGCCCTTCAAACACAAAAGGTGGGGTCTCGTTCAACATATAAGGATTCCACTCCAGGGGAAAAAGAGGGTGAAAAGGGTTTGGGAGGGAGAACGGGGAGCGTTTTTAACGGCTTATTACGAATTAACTGAATTCAATTAAGTTTTCCCAAACTTAAGCAAGCACCTGGCATATGTCAAGTGTTTTCGAATACTTGTGTCCTAAAGATGGTGAACAAATGGATAGGCTTTTCTGCCTTCTCAAAGATATATGCATCATATGACATAAATATGTGTCGCAGTTCGCACAAATATCGGGATCAGTGCCACACTTTGATTCTTCTTGAGAATTCGAGCCGGATATGATAAATTGCTTTTCCAAAACCATTTAGGCCCAACCGGGGCCAAATCTCTGTCAAAATTTGGCACTGGCACAATCTGTGCTAATTTGGTACAGACCACAGACCTGGCTTATCCCAAAGAGGGGTTCCACATCCTATACGAAGGGAGTATCTTGGCACACATCCTGGTCATCGATGACGAATCCTGGATACGAGAGGCCCTCAAAGCCTGAAGGACCAATCCGCAGACACCCAAAATCCGAAACAAACGCCATGCACAAAAGAACTCAAATCTATATTGGCCTCGCCCTGGCCCTTTCTGTCCTCTACACGCTCCTCAGAGACCTTTCCTGGCAGGGCAGTACCGAACTCCACACCCTGATGGAGACCCTGTCCACCTCCCTGGCCCTCTTCGTCGGGGTCATGGCCATCGTCCGGTTCTACACCCGCAAAACCATGCTCTTCCTCTTTGTTGGCACCGGGTTTTTAGGTACAGGCCTCCTCGATGGCTACCACGCCGTCGTCACGTCCACCTGGTTCGCAATCCTTTTCCCTTCCCCACCCCCCTCGCTCATCCCCTGGAGTTGGATCGCATCCCGCTTCTTTCTTTCCATCCTGCTCTACTTGAGCTACGAAGCCTGGAAATGGGAGGATTGGCTGGGAGAAGAGCGCATCCGGGAATGGCATGTCTATCTCGGGACGTTTGTTCTCACGTTTGCCAGCTTCCTCTTTTTCGCCTTCGTGCCCCTGCC
>JAPUJS010000034.1 GCA_027296045.1 bacterium
TCGTCTCCTGCAATCTCATTCATGGGAAATGTAACAAGACTTGCAAAGGTTGCGGCTGCGATGATTGCCATGAAGAGTGCATACAGCCCCCAGGCGGTGCGGGTGTCGGAGATCTGGAAAATGGGGCGCATGATATTGTCCGTTGTCGGGAGGAAGAGCTCGGGATCTGTGTTTGTCGGTTGCTACATTCCTGCTATCTACGAGTAAGCCTATCCGATGTGTCTTTCACGTTCGAATAGGCTTTTTTGTTTTTAACACTCGCCGGACGGTTCTAGAATCCCTCGAGCTGGCTCAGATCGGCAATGCCGTCGGGGAGTTTGGCGATGTGCTGGATCAGGGCGAGGCGAGACTGCCTCAGGCCGGGTTCTTCGGCCATCACCATGACGTCGTCAAAGAGTTGATTGATGGGGGCTTGAAGGTCTTTTAACACCCGGCTTAGAGAGGAGATCGGGTTGTCCGTATGGTCTATCTGTTGCCGGGCTTTCAAGTAGGCTTTATGCAGGGCTTGTGATGTTTCCTCGGAGTCCTTTTCGGGCGTAAGCGGATAGGTTTCTTTTAGGTCGCGCACAATGCGTTTGCAGCGGGAATAGGCATGCAAGGTGTCGAGCCAGTCGTTGGCCGAAACCATGTGCGATAGGCCTTCGACAATCCGCCGAATTTCATAAGGGTTATCACATCCACCGGTGATGGCGGCCTCGACGACTTTGGAATTGAAGCCCTCCTCGCGGAGTTGAACGTCCAGGCGGCGGAGGATGAATTCGAGAGCTTGGTCCAGTTTTTGGGGATCGGCTTTAATCGGGAGGCCTTTTGCGGCCGCTTCCAGGCCTTTTTTGAGCGAAAAGTGTTGTTTGCGGCCGAGCAGGTTGGCCAGCAATCCCAGGGCGTCTCTTCGCAGGCCATAAGGGTCGGCCGTGGACCGGGGTTTTATGCCTGCCGAGAACAATCCGGCCAGGCTGTCGAGGCGGTCGGCAACAGAGACGGCAAAGCCTTCGGGGCTTTCGGGAAGGGTGTCGCCGGGGAAGCGTGGGTGGTAGTGGCCTTCGATGCCCCACGCAACGGCTTCTGATTCGCCGCCGGCCAGGGCGTAATAACGGCCGATAATGCCCTGCAATGAAGTCATTTCAACGACCATGCTGGTTGCCAGATCGGCTTTGGAGAGGTGGGCAACGCGTTTGGATGTTTCTTTTTCTTCGGGCGAAAGCCCCAGGTCTTCGGCAATATTTCCAACCAGGCGTTCGATCCGCCGGGTTTTGTCGCGCACCGAGCCCAGGTCTTCCTGGAAGGTGAGGGTGTCCAGGCGAGGAAGGTGGTCTTCCAGCGGCTTTTGGCTGTCTTCCCGATAAAAAAAGGCCGCATCGGCATAGCGGGCACGCACCACGCCTTCGTTTCCCCGAACGACCAGATCGGGGGCATCAGGGATGCCGTTGCACACGGTGATAAAGGTGGGCATCAGGGCTTTTGTATCGGGGTGGACGATTGGAAAGTAGCGCTGGTGTTTTTTCATGACCGACACCAGGACTTCCGGGGGCAATTTTAGATGAATCTCCTCAAAGGTGCCCTGTAAAGCAAAGGGGGCTTCGACCAGATCGGTGACTTCGTCTAAGAGATCCGGATCCTCGGGGGTCATTCCGCCGATTTTTTCTGCCAGCGTGCTAACTTGTATGCGGGTGATTTCTAGACGTTGGTCCCGGTTTACGGTAAGTCCATGGGTTTCCATCTGGGCGAGATAATCGGAAGCAGAGGCCAGTTCAATCTCGGGCGATTTGTCGGGCCGAAGACCCCGGCTCTTCCGGCCGCTTGTGGCACGGGCATATTGGAAGGGGATGACCTGGTCGCCAAAAAGGGCGACGATCCAGCGGAGGGGGCGAGGGTAGGAAACACCATCTGAGTCCCAGCGCATGGTTTTGACAAAATGGATGGATGCAATGAGTTCGGGCAGGGCTTCCGATAGGATTTTCTGAGCAGTTTGTCCTTCGGTTTTGCGCAGGGCAAACACATATTCAACCCCTTTGTCGTCGGCTTTGTGTTCGACATCTTTGGGGTCTACCCCTTGACCCCGGCAGAAGCCTTCCAGGGCGGGTGTGGGGTTGCCGTCCTCGTCGTAGGCGGCTTTCACGGCAGGGCCTCGCTGGAGGCGTTCTTCGTCGGGCTGTCGACCGGAAAGGTTTTTGACGAGGGCGTAGAGCCTGCGCGGGGTGCCGCTGATCTCGACCTCGTCAAAGCTCAGGCGTTCGGCTTTCAGGCGTTCGGGAAGGAGGCGCTTGAGTTGGGCGATGCCGTTTTGAACATCGGCTGGCGGCAGTTCTTCGGAGCCGAGTTCCAGGAGAAAGTCGGCACGTTCCAATTGCGGCAGATCGTCTGCTTTGTCGATGGCGTCGGTGACACCATCGGTTGTTGGGAGCAGCGGATGGCCCAGGTCTTTGCGCTGACCGACAAACAGGTCGGCGACCTGACGGGCCAGGTCGCGCATTTGGGCGAAGAAGCGGGCGCGTTCGGTCACGCCGATGGCACCCCGAACGTCGAGCAGGTTGAAGGTGTGTGAACAGCGGAGGATATAGTCGTGGGCAGGCATGACGAGTTCGCGGTCGATGGCGCTTTTGGCCTCGGCAATAAACAAATCGTACATTTGCTGGAGGCGGTTGACGTCTGCCCAGTAGAATTCGTAGTTGCAGTATTCGACTTCCTGTTTTTTGAGGATGTCGCCGTAGGTGACTGTGTCATTCCATTTGAGCTGCCAGACTTCAGAGGCGTCCTGGAGGTACATGGCAATGCGTTCCAACCCGTAGGTAATTTCCACCGCCACAGGATCGACAGGCTGTCCACCCGCCTGCTGGAAATAGGTGAACTGTGTGATTTCCATGCCGTCCAGCCAGACTTCCCAGCCCAGGCCCCAGGCCCCCAGTACAGGCGATTCCCAGTTGTCTTCTACAAACCGGATGTCGTGCTGTTTGCGGTCCAGGCCCAGGGCTTCCAGGCTGTCCAGATACAGTTCTTGCGGATTTCCGGGGTCGGGTTTGAGGATGACCTGATACTGGGTGTGCATTTGCATGCGGTTGGGGTTTTCCCCAAATCTTCCGTCGTCGGGTCGGTAGCTGGGTTCGACATAGGCCACATTCCAGGGCTCGGGTCCGAGTACTCGTAAAACCGTGGCGGCGTTCATGGTACCGGCACCGACTTTTTCGCTGTAGGGTTGCCAGATGATGCAGTTGTGGTCGGCCCAGAAACGCTCCAGACGCATGATGATTTCTTGGAAGTTGAGGGTCTTGCTCACAGGGTACCTTTTTGAAAAAATTTCGAAATAAGGCTTATAGAAGGCCGTTGCATCGTGCTCCGGGTACAACTGGTGCAGAGCCTTGACGCCTGGTGCTGTTGAGAGAACGGTTGTGAAAAGACGACGTTGGGTTATCCTGCCGACGAAAGGCGTTTAGAAATGTTGCCCTGGACTCTGGGTCTGGCGGCCTTCTGGATTTGCTTGATCTGGCGCTCGACTTCCTGAACAGCTTTTCGGGTGTCCTGGACGGCCACGGTGAGGTCGAACTGCCGGGTTTCCCCGCCTTTAAGGGACACCACTCGGCCGGCGTCTCGCTCAAAGCGTTTGGGGTTGGGGTAGTTGGTTGCAGGTTCGAGGCCGGTGACGTAGCCGTCTTCGGTTGCTGCGGTGTTTTTCCAGAGAGAGAAGCAGGGCATTTGTTTGAGTGAAAAATGAAGGGAGGAACCCAGGCTGCCGTCGGCATTTTTGAGCAGTACGGCGGTGTCCCGGCTGCCGCGTTTGCCTTTTTGTTCTTAAAAATATACCTGTTCTACATAGCCCGGTTTCGGGCCGCTAAATCGTTCGTATGTATCCATATATTCCTGGGCACGGGCGTCTCTTGGTGATACGGT
>JAPUJS010000340.1 GCA_027296045.1 bacterium
GACGGTGCCACGCAATCGGCCCGATCGCGCATTTTTGGTGCAAGCAGGGGAATGGATTAAGGAGAGCAAGCAGCCGATGGTGATTGCCGGAGGAGGGACGCTTTATAGCGAGGCGAGTGACGCACTTGCGGCCTTTGTGGAGGCTACAGGGATTCCGGTGGGCGAGACACAGGCGGGCAAGGGTTCGTTGCGGTTTGACCATCCGTGTAATCTGGGTGCCGTGGGGGTGACGGGAACGCCGGGGGCGAATATTGTAGCCCGCGAAGCGGATCTGGTCATTTTGGTGGGGACGCGATTGAGCGATTTTACAACGGCGTCCAAGACGGCGTTTCAGCATCCAAACGTGCGGTTTATTGCTATCAATGTGGCGGAGTTTGATGCGGCCAAGCACAGCGCATTGCCTCTGGTGGGGGATGCAAAGGTCACGCTGGAAGAATTGGCAGAGGCGGTTCAGGGGTTCCAGGTGTCGGAGGAACTGACGGGGCGGGTTGCGAAGTTCCGGGACGAATGGGAGACGGAAGTCGATCGGATTTATCATCTGAGCCACCGGCCGATTTTGAGCCAGGGCGAAGTGATTGGGGCGGTGAACGAGGCGTCGGGGGAACAGGATGTGATGATTTGTGCGGCGGGCAGTATGCCGGGCGATTTGCACAAGCTCTGGCGAACCCGAGATCCGAAGGGCTATCATATGGAGTATGGGTATTCGTGTATGGGCTATGAGATTGCGGGGGGCTTGGGAATTAAGATGGCCGATCCGGATCGGGAGGTGTATGTGATGGTGGGCGATGGGTCGTATTTGATGATGGCCCAGGAAATTATGACGTCGGTGCAGGAAGGATATAAGCTTACGGTGGTATTGCTGGACAACCGCGGACATGCCAGTATCGGAGGACTTTCCGAATCGGTTGGGGCGGATGGATTTGGGACCAAGTTCCGGATGCGGGATGGCGGTTCGGGACAGCTGGATGGGGGATATGTGCCTACGGATCTGGCGGCAAATGCGGAAAGTTTGGGGGCGCACGTGTTGCGGCCGGAAGGACGGGAAGGGTTGATGAAAGCATTGGCAGAGGCAAAGACACTGGATCGGACAACGGTGATTGCAGTGGAGGTGGACCGGGAGGTTCGGGTGCCGGGGTATGAGTCGTGGTGGGATGTGCCGATTGCCGAAGTGTCCGGGTTGCAAGAGGTGCGGGAGATCCGAAAGGAATATGAGCAGAGGGTGAAGACAGAGCGGTATTATTTATAAGTTGCGTGTCCGATCGGCGGTCGAGGATTGATATTCACAACTGGTTTTCAACATAAGGAGGATGATAAAAGTCTCAGAAGGGTGTGATTTAAGCAGATAATAGGTTTATTGTTTACGGATCGGAACCCTGTCATGTTTGCGTTGAAAGCAGCCGGGAAGACGTGCGGGATTTATGTCATCTTGATGGTTTTGCTGGCGGTGGTGGCATTTGGCAATTTGGGGACGTATGATTTTTGGGACGGATGGGATGATTGGGATCAAATGGCCGACCTGGCCATGGCGTCGAAGGATTTTTCATATCTGTTTTCACAGTCTCGACTCTATGATGTAAGACCTCCAGTAGATCTGGTGTTTTTGGGGGGATATTTTTTATGGGGTGAAGACCCGGCGGCTTTTCACATCTTGCACATCGGCTTGCATCTGCTGGCCAGCCTGGTGGTGGTTTTTGTGGTTTATCGCCTGGGATTGGATCTGGAGCTGAGCCTGTTATCGGGCTTGTTTTTCCTGGTCAATGTGGCGCATTTCCGGGCGGTGCATTGGATGATTTGCATCAATTATATGATCGCTTTGATCTTTGGGTTGGGTGCTGTTCTCTGTTTTATTCGGAGCATGGAACAGAAGCGCTGGTTGGGTCCGACTGTGCTGGCGCTGGGCTTTGCAATGTTTTCACATCCTTCCTCGGCGTCGGTGGTCGGGTTTTGCGCCTATTTGAGCTGGCGGAGACACGGGTCTTTTAGGAAAGTTTGGATGGAAAGCTGGCCTCTTGGCGTGGCTGTTGTTGTCTTTGCTGTGTTGGCTCACCACATATCTCCCCCCCATGCGCTGGAAGGCGAGGGGGTACTGAGTCAGCCCGATCCGATCCGAATTTTGACCAACCTGCTGTGGTATCCCGGCAGGCTGATTACGTCTGCACACTGGATCAGCCGTTCTACTTCGGGCAATGAATGGGCGTTCTGGGAATTGGGGATTGGCGGTTTGTTTTTGATTGGCACCGGGGTGATGTACCGAAAACGCGTTTTTCCCGTTGCAGACTGGTTGGTGTGGTCGGTGGTCTGTATTCTACCGTTTTTGAACAACCGGGTGGATCGCCTGGCGTTTGGGCCGTCGCGGCAGCTTTATTTTGCTTCGGTGGGGACGGCTGTGGCGCTCTCCTGGATTCTGCGAACCCTGGTGGACCGGCAAGAGAGGATGGGGCAATCGGCCAAACGGTGGGTTTTTTGTGGGTTGATCCTTTTATGGATTGGTTTCAGTACCTATGCGTTGAAGAACGCCGAGGCTCTTTCGATTTATTTTGGTGCCCGAGGCTATGCGTTTCGCGCCGACCAGGACCGGGACTATGGTCGGCGTGCGGTCCAGCTGTTTGAACAGGCCCTGGCCCATGCGCCCGGGGTTGTGCCAGAGGATACCTATATCCGGCTGGGCACCGTCGCCTTGCTATTGGGGAAATTTCCCACATCCGTTTTTGAAGCCGGTTTAGAGCGAAATCCAGAAGCTCTGGATATCCAGCTTTTTTTGGGTGTTGCAGCATTTTTGCAGGCCGATGAAGACGTGAGAAAGCAGGGCGAAAAACGCGTTCAAAAGGTATTTGAACAGAGCACAGAGCAGGAGACGTTTCGGCACATTGCTTCACTGGGTTATCATAACCTGGGAGTGTATTACAAAGAGAATCAGCAGATGTCTCAGGCCGAATTGCTTTTTCGAAAGGCGCTTTTCTGGCGGCCCGATTATTTTCAGGCATTGGGTGGACTGGGCACATTGCTTTATGAGGAAAACAGGGCTACAGAAGCTATTGTGCCTTTGCAAAGAGCGGTTGAGATTCGTCCCGATCATGTGCAGACACTGGATCTGCTTGCCCAGGCATTGTATGCTTCGAAACGGATGAAAGAAGCGTTTGACGTTTACCGAAAGGTAGCCCAATCTTCGCCGGAAGATGCAGATGTACACAATCGTTTGGGCCAAATCGCCTGGATGATTGGAGAAGCAGAACAGGCCCGTCGAGCGTTTGAGCAGGCTGTGCTGATCCGGTCGGATCACAAAGAATCGTGGCAGAATCTGGGCAATCTGCATTATCAGGAAGGTCGGCTGGACGAAGCGCTTCAAGCTTATCAGAGGCTGGTTCAATTGGATCCGAACCATGAGGCAGGTTTGAGCAATCTGGGACAATTGTTTTACCGGAAAGGGCAATGGGATGATGCAATACGCGTACTGGAGCGGTCTGCAAGATTAGACTCGGGAAATATTCAAACCCATCTGCGGCTTGGATTGTCTTATGAGCAATTGGGCATGTATGACGCGGCTCAGACCGTTTATAGGCGGGTGTTGAAACGTCATCCGAAACAGGCTGAGGCACAAAAGAGACTGCAAGGGTTGAAGTCTTCAAAGCCCAAAGGACGGAATCGTGTAAGGAGGACGCGATGAAATATGTGATGCTGGGTAGCGGGGCCGTGCGGGACAATCCCATCAGGACAAAGCCATGAAAGCAAATGCGGCTGTTCCATCGACACCGATTTCAGAAACGATG
>JAPUJS010000341.1 GCA_027296045.1 bacterium
TAGTGCAAGGGGAGACCAAGCGTTCTGCGAAAATCTCTCCATTAACCCCTCCCCGTTTGACCTGGACCGGGGGCATCTGCCCCTTCTCCACCTCTCTCCACCGTTCTCCCACCGAATCGTGTCACACCCCTGGAAATTAGGTTGGACTGGGGGGAACGGGCGGGATTGGGCGGTTGAGGGTGGCTTCTCTTTTCGGCGAGGACGAGATAGTGAGGCTGTGGGAGTTATTCAGACTTCAAGAGGTCTCGATCCCGTGGGATGCTGGCAGACCTTATCCTTCCCTTCCTGTTTTCTAATAAAATTCTAATGGGACATTGACGAATTACCCTGAATTAGACTGATAGTAGATAGCCCGTTTTCTCTTGAAATACCAGAGAAAACGGGCTATTTTGAAACATTCTGAAACAACCTGAAAACGCTTTGGCAATGCGGAGGATTATTTTTAAGTGGGAGTTGTGGTGGAGAGAAATGCAGATAACATATTGAAGATCATAAGTGAATCAGCTGGTTTGCAACCCGGCAGGGAGCACAGCGTTATGGTGGGCATCGCTGGACGACCTATGTGAAGCGCCGTGTCTTTCAGATCTGATTCCAGCCAGGTCTGAACGCGAGACCGAGTATGTCTTGTGCTTTTTTTGTACTTATGACACTGGCATTTCCCTCAAGCTCACCGCGAATTTCGACCTGATTTCCAAAGTTGCGCTTGATCAGTTCGATTGTTGGTTCCTCAAAGCGGGTGGTCGGCTGGGCAAGCAGAAAGGCCTCGTGGCCCTGCAGATCGGCCTCAAGCGCCAGTGCGTGAGCCTTTGCCACATCGCGAGGGTCGGCGTAAGCCCACATCACCAGCGTCCTGGGATCTTCGGGTGTAGGAGCATCCCAGGGAAAGCTTTTCTGGCGCTCAGGATCAACCACATTTGTAAACCTGAGACTCACCACAGAAGTCTCCGAACTACGGGCGATCATTGCGCCAAAACACTCACCGATCTGCTTCGAGAGGCCATAAGGCTCAAACGGCATCATTGGATGGTCTTCATCAAGCGGCAAATACAGAGGCACAAAAGCCTTCGGATCGGGCGCCCAGCCCATACCAAAAGCGCTGGAAGAAAATACCACCCGGCGCAAGTTTCTTTCTGCTGCTGCCATCATAATATTGAAGGTGCTCTGTCCGTTGTTCTGGTATATCTCATACGGAGCGTCGCCAGCAGGCCCAGGAATCGCGCCCATATGAATAACCGCCTCGACATCTGATACAAGCTCGGTGACTTTTTCAGCATCACACAAATCTGCCTCAACAAACGGCGAGGGTGAATCCTCCTTCGGACGTCGATCCGTGCCCAGGACATCATATCCTCGATCCAGGAGAACCTGGACAACACGACTGCCCAATCTGCCTGCGGCTCCTGTTACTAAGATCACGTTTCTCACTCCCTATGATTGAAGTAAATCGTCTGAGCTTTAAGAAAAAGAAATCCGTTAGTCCCCCAAAATGAAGCAAGGGATGCTCGATACAAAAAAACCGGACGAAGTGTCCGGTTTTTTCGTATATCACTCCGCCCACGGTTCAAATTAACCTGCGAGTTTTTCCTGAATCCACAGATTTACGAGTGTCTCTACAGAAACCCCGCGGGTTTTTGCCTTATCTTCCAATTGCCCCAACAGACTCTGATCAATATACCAAGGGATTACATCCCTAACATATACGAAACCTTGACCAAAAGCGTCCGGCTTTTTTCTTCTAATCCCGAAATCGTGTCAAACCCCTGATCATACACCAGATAAACATCACTGCCAGGTTTGAATCTGTAATTTACCAGAAAATTCATACTTGCCAATTCGCTGTCATTATTCCATTGAGCAAACAGCTTCACATAAAAATTGGTAGAAAAAGAATAAATCAATCGATTGCTCAACGTCTGGACATTGAAATTGCCCTGTGGCAAACGCAGCCAATTGATTTCGTACTCCGTCTCAATCGAAAGCTGGCCCGAAGGTCGATATGAGGTTTCCATTTCAATCCCATACCTTTTGCCCGTATAGTAAGTGCCATATTCAAAATCGATGGCCGGACGCAATTTTCTGGAACGACTTGGGGATATTCCCACCACAATTTGTGTAAAATCATATGTGTCCTGCGGAATAATCACATTCGGCCGTTTTTTCGACGGACGAAACGTTCGCTCTACCACATCATGTGTTTGCGTTGCGATAAACTTCAGGTAATCGCCCGGTTTCAGGCGTGTGTACCAAGTCAATCGAGTATCCCAAAACTTGACATTGTTAGCGCGATCTGTAAACAGACGCACTCGCGGTCCTGCAGAAATATACCGTATACCCTTGATGTTGGGTTGCGCGCGCACTCGGGTCTCTACCTCATAACGACGCAGACCTAGCAGTCCAGCACGTCGGTTGACATACCCTGCACGGGGTTGGAAATTTTCCTCGATATCCACAAGCTTGACCTGTCCGGAGAACAGAGAACCAGAGTACCGCGCCTGGAAAAATCGTGCATCGTCTGCATCCATAAGAGCCGAATCCCAGGTGCGTGCATAAAATCCCTGAAAATTGAGTGTCTTGGTAGGCGAAAAACTGAAATCCACACCGCCTGCCCGGTTATAAGAATCCCACCCAGAGCCAGGAACATTGGTTTGCTTATTCACAAAAATCGCGCCAATATTTGAACGCGCCCACACATCCTGTTTCACACGAAAAACCGAAAAATTACTCCGCTGGATAACCGAGCCATCTTGACGTGTCTTCGAATCCGTAAGGGCGTTAATCACCCCAACACTTGTTTTGCCAGTCTTGCCAGCCAGTTTGCTGCCCAACAGAATTGGCACCGGCTGTCCGCTTTCCAGGCCAATCCGTCGGCTATAAAACAGAATGGTAGGCGGCCGACTATCACCACCTCGTCTTGTAGCGGCTTCTCCAAAATCAAACAGGGTGGATCCTTCTAAGAAAAATTCGCGCTTCTCAGGAAAAAACGTGGGAAACTGTGTCAGATTCACCTGCTCCTGATCCCCTTCAACCTGAGCAAAATCCGTATTATAAGACAAATCTAAGGTCATGTTTGGCGTGAGACCATAACGCACATCCACCCCCGACTCAAACGACGACGTGGCCGACGGATCTGCCGCCAAAAAATCCTTTGAAGCACCAGGCAAAACATAAGGTTTCACCTGAAACACCCGCTTTGTTTTTAAAGCTTCTAATCCCCTCAACTCTGCCAAATCAGTTGTGCGATAACGCTGTAGTGACGAGGCGGATCGCTGTCCGATTATAATCGCCGTCGATTCAGATTTTCGAGCGATAAATCGGGCAAGATTAATGCCCCACACAGCATCATCTTCTTCTTTGAATCGCATCTGATCAAATGGAATAGCAACCTCTACAGACCACCCCTTATTATGGCGGCGGCCTTTCGCTTCCCAGACACAATCCCAATCTGAGTTATACGTGCGTCCTTCCTGCGACAAAATCAAATCCCGTTTGGCACCCAGGGAATTAACAAAAAAGAACATCCCCGTTTGCCGATCATTATAGGTATCCAACAAAATCTGAACATTATCGTCGCCCCAAATTTCCGAATCTCGCCGCATATTGTTTGCCACGATCCGTTGTGGTTCAGAATCGTAACATTCAAAACCGAAATACAGCTTTTCATTATCGTACACAATACGCGCAACCGTGCGTTCAGTACTCGGCGTCCAATACCCTGGATCACGCTGTACAAACCCTTCAATGGGTTTTGCCTCTTGCCACACGGCATCATCCAAGCGCCCATCCATCCTGGGCCCTTTATCCACCCGGACAGCATAAACGGCTCGCAGTGCTTCCTCGGCAGACTGCGTGGTAACCACAAGTATTCGATCCGACACCTTAACGGGCACCCCATTTTCTTCGATAACCCTTGCCACCAACACATCATCGTCTAACTGTTTAATCACTGCAAGTGTCGTACCATTCGAAGAAGGCCCATGATCCACCTGCAACTGGCTTCCCAGCGGTGCCGAGCCATTCAAACCGGATATATAAGCCAGATCGCCAGTGATCGCCTTCACAACCCCAGCCTGACTTTGCCCCTCAGCTTCAGCCGCCCACGCCTGAACCATAAAAGCCGCACAGGCCAGAATGAACGCCCTAAACATAACCAATCTCCTAACTAACTCATTGTTTTCAAAAAAATTATCGTATTATTCAGCGTCTAATTAATTAAGCCGACAAGTAAGAACTCACTTACAAAATGTAACAAAAAACCTGTAATCTGCATAATTCTTTCTTGCGTGTTGTTAACTTGCCAACCAGTTTTCGATGATGGCCTCATCTTCCTGAGTCCAGGGGATCATATCTTCGATATTCAGTCTGCTGAAGCCGCTGTAGATGGTGGACATCATTTCTTCATACGTGCCGTCGGCTTTTTGTTCTGTTCGCCACCGGGTGAAGTTTTCCCGGTCGTATTGTTTTGCCCGGTTGTCGATGCCTTCGCAGTCGAAATTGTCTGTAAGGATACGGTCCAATTCGTTGGCGACATCGGTGTTTTCCGATGCCAGATTGGTTGTCTCCCAGGGGTCCTGTGCCAGGTTGAACAACTGGGAATCGTAGCCCATGTTTTTGATGTATTTCCAGTCGCCACGGCGCAGCAGGAAGGTGCCGGTGCAGCACCGGTCGCCGTGGTATTCGCAGAAGGCCCAGTCGCGTTGCCTTTCGGCTTTGCCGGTGAGTTGGGGCAGCAGGGATTCGCCGTCGAGGGTGTCGGGATAGTGGTTCTGGCCTGCGAAGTCGGCGTAAGAGATGCCGGCCATGTCCAGGAAGGTGGGGTAGAGGTCGATGAGGGAGACGGGGGTTTCGACGGTTGCGCCTTTTTGGACGCCTGGGCCACGGGCGATGAGGGCCACGTGGGAAGAGGGTTCATACATAGACCGTTTGAGGATCTGGTTTTGCTCGCCGGCCATTTCGCCGTGGTCGCTGGAGAAGATGACATAGGTGTTGTCTTTAAGTCCCAGTTCGTCGAGGGCGCGCAGGACCTGGCCGACCAGTTCGTCGAGTTCGGCGATCATCGCAAAGTAGATGTGTCTGATTTCACGGACCAGGTTTTCGGGGAACGGGTATTTGCAGCTTTTGGTGATGCGCATATATGCATCGGCCGGATGATCGCTGTCGTCGAGGGGTTTTAATCCGGGGGGGATGTCGATCTGGCTGTCGTCGATCATGGCCATGTGTTTGGGGTCGGACACGAATGCCGGGTGTACCAGTCCGGTGGTGAGATATAGCATAAAGGGGGTTTCTTGTTTGACTGCGTCGTGTAGCCAGGAGATGGCCTCATCGGTTCGCTCCTGGTCTCTTTGGTGTACGGTTTTCGAATCGACCACCTGGGGCAAGGGCGATTTGTTGATGGGGCGCTGGATGTAGGCCGAGCGGGTCCAGGAACCGACCCGGTCACGAATGGAGTGTTTGCCATAGGCATAGTCGATTGGACCGATGGCCGCCATTTGATATCCGGCGCTTTCGAAAGTGTTTTGGAAGGTGGGGATGTGGTCCCGCAGGCCTTCGTGGTTGTTCCAGCAGTCGTAGTAGTTGGGATATTTCCCACTCCACATGCTGGCCCGAGATGGATTGCAGACCGGGCAGTTGGTGTAGGCGTTGCTAAACATGGTTCCTTCGTTGGCCAGGCGGTCCATGTTGGGGGTGGCATTTTTCATTGCCGGGTGTCCCATACACCCCATTTTGCGGCCGTCCATGCTTTCAGCGTGGATGAAAACGATATTGGGACGTGTGTTCGAAGACATTGGGTTCTCCTCTAATTGGCCCGTTGCAACGCCTCTTTTCGGATGGAAGTGGTTTCAGAACGGAAGGGATTATGCTTCGCCGACGTGGACTTTTACTGCGCCGGAAGTTTTATCGGCCGACAGGCGAAAGGCTTCGGCGATGTCGTCGAGTGGGAGGCGGTGGGTGACGATTTTTTCGGCCTGAACCCGACCGGCGACCATGAGGTCGATGGCGGCTTCGAAGTCGGTTTTCATGCCGGAAAAGCCGTAGCAGTTGGAGCCGGTGATACGGGCTTCGGACCAGACGATGCGGCGCAAGTCAACGGTGAGGGGTTCGAAGTAGCCGGCAACCAGGACAAGGGCGCCCTGAGGGCGGGTGATGCCCAGGGCATGGTCGAAATTTTGACCGCCGCCGACGGTTTCGATGACGGCGTCCATGCCAAAGTCATCGGTGAGGTCTTTGACGTAGTCTTTGACGTCGGTGTCGTTGATGTCGACGATGTGATCGGCGCCCAGTTCTTTGGCCAGGGTTGCTTGTTGGGGATATTTGACGGTGATGAGGGTTTCCTTGACGCCAATGGCGCGGGCAACGGCCAGGCAGAGCTGACCGATGGTGCCGCCACCGATAACGGCGACCCGGTCGGCGTAGGTGGCCTGGGCCTGGGCGATGGCCCGGTGGGCTACAGCAACGGGTTCGACAAGGGCGCCTTGTTCGAAGGTGAGGGAGTCGGGGAGTTTGTAGATGCTGGAGCGGTGGGCGGTGACGTATTCGGCAAAACCACCGTGGGATTCGTGGGAGAACCACTGGCGGTTGAGACAGTGGTTGTAGAGGCCTTTGATGCAGTAGCGGCAATTGCCGCAGTGGGAGAAACATTCGGCGGTAACAAAATCGCCGGGCTGAATGTCGGTGACGCCTTCACCCACTTCGGCAACGGGGCCGCACAATTCGTGTCCGGCAGCCCGGGTGGTGGGGGCGGTCCATTCTCCGAAGTAGTTGTGGAGGTCGCTGCCGCAGATCCCGGAGCGTTTCATTTCAAGGGTGATGAACCCGGGGTCGGGAGATCTGTTTTCGACGTCCTGGATTTCGATGCTTTTGATTCCGGTATAGATGGCAGCTTTCATGGAGCCTCTCCTTATGAGGGCGACTGGATTGGGTTTTTGTCAAGATAGGGTGTGAAGCAGGATTCATCAATGAAATTTCGGGTGCCTGGGATTGGAACGGGACGTTTTCGGAATCCTGCATCGATGGGGGTGCGCCGCCATCAGTCTTCGGTGGTATTGGGATAGGATCCATGTCCCTTACTGGCTTCGTTCATG
>JAPUJS010000342.1 GCA_027296045.1 bacterium
CTTTGGCGATGTCTAAAACGCGGCCCAGGTTGGTCTGCAAGGTGAAGGGGACGTGTTCGATACCGCCGGAGGCGACGTCGTAGGCTGTGTTGCTCAAAGGGGCGGATCGGTCGCGGGTGAGTACGATGCCTTTGACGCCGAAGAAGGCGGATGTGCGGAAAATGGTGCCCAGATTTTGGGGATCTTGGACGGTGTCCAGGGCGATCCAGAGGCCCGAATCGGCGGTGTGGGTAAACAGGGCTTCGAGGGAGGTTCCCGGGTGTTCTTTGACGATGGCTTCGGCTGTTCCTTTGCGTCCTTCGGGGCGTTTTTTTTTGGGGTGGGGGCGCTTTGAGGCGGTGTTGATTTTGACGCCCATTTCTCGGGCGGCTTTGAGGACGTCGTTCCAGGTGCCCCCAGAGCGGGCGGGGGGCCAGATTTCGAAGACGTCCTGGGGGCGGGTTTCGAGGGTTGCGAGAATGCTGTGGGGGTTTTTCAAGTAGAGGGGCATCTTCTAAAAGATCAGGGCGGCGTTGACTCGGCGCTCTACTTCCTGTTCGTAGGCGCTGAAGTGTTTTTGATAGATGTCGTTTCGCAGGACGGCGGTGACGGTGAAGGAGAGAGAGCGGAAACGGCTGCCGGAGACATACATGCGGGCATCCAGGTCGGCGCGGTCCCAGAGGGTTTGATCCTGAGCAGACAGGTAGGTCAGAATTCTTTGGCTGCCGTCGGATTCTTTGGAGAAGATGGTGATCAGGTGGGGGGCGTGACGGCTGTCGTCGTGGCCCACACTGATGGCCTGAAAGCCGGTGACGTCGAGCCAGCGAGGCTGGCTGTTGATGTGGACGCTGATGCGTCCTTCCAGATTGACCAGGGTACGGGCCGGTGCGATGGCTTCGCCCTGGGTATTGCACATGGCGATGATGAATTTCTGGTAAAGGCCGCCTTCGCAGAAGGAGACAAGTTCGGTGATGACGTCGTGTCGGGGGATGGGCTTTCGGGCCTGGGTGGGGGTGATATAGGCTTCGGCAATGGCGACGGGCAGGATTTTGCGCCGGTCGATGTCGGTGAAGATTTTGTGTTCGAAGTTGCCTTTTTGAAGGTTTTTGGAAATGTGGGCTTCTTCGGCGTGCTTGAAATATTCTCGCTGGAAGGCGACGATTTCTTTTTTCTTGGAAAGGCCAAAGATGCGGACCACGCCCTGATTGGCGGCGAGTTCCTGGATGTCGGAGTGAAACATGACGATGTCTACGAGGGATTTTGAAATGGTCTCGATCTGGGGGGTGTGGGCAACGATTTGTGCGCCTCGAATTTCGTGACCATCCTGGAGCCCGACCTGCCAGAGGCCGGCATCGTGCATGAAACCGCCGAGGAAGATTTCGACCAGTTCTTTTTTGAAGAGCTGGTTTTTTTTCTGCTCCAGATCGTCGTCGGAGAGGCTTTGGGGAGGCTTTTCTTCCAGCAGGCTGTAAATATCTTCCGGCGGAGTGCCGCCGAGGTAGTCTTCAAACCCCATCATAGAGGCCAGCTCGGTGGCGAAGCAGGCCACTTTAAGGGCGTGTTTCAAGCTGGCGATGTCGATGTCAAACTGGGTGATGAGGTCCATGATGAGGGTGTTGCCGTGTTCCATGTATTCTTCGATGGCCGTTTCCGTCGATTGCCGAAATTTGCGCAGGGCGATGCTGAACACGGATAGGGCCTGCTTGACTTCGCGTTTGTTGAAATCGCCCTGGGCGGTCTGGGTGATCGCAACGGCTTTGTAGACACTCTGGGCGTGGTGGTTCACATCCTGGGCGTTTTCGACGACTTTTTGGGAGACTTTTTCTGCCCGACGGACCAAACGGGTGTGGGCTTTGTCGACGTATTGGGGCAGAGCATCCCGATCGCGCGGGGTGTGCGCGTCGGCATTTTCTCCTTTGTCGTAGACAATGATGTGTATGTGCGCCGAGACGCTTCGTTTTCGGCGGGCCAGAAATTGGAGGACGCGGGGAGTGAGTCGGGAGTTGTAGGCAATCATTTCGCCGCCACCGGGGGCATGGTGGGTTTCGGCAATGCGGATGTCCAGATCCAGGTTTTCTACTTCGTTTTTCTGGAGCAGGTCGCGGGCCTGGAGGATGGTGAGTTTCCGGGCTTTCATGGCGTAATCTGGCTTGAGGAGTTCGGGCAGGTGGGGGTATTTATAAGTATACTCATTTGCACATCCCCGGGGGAACAAAAATGTTTGGGGTCAATCGATTCGGGCAATGAAATTGGCCACGTTTGCGGTCAGGGCTTTTACGCAATTGCGGATGAGTTTTTCATCGGTGGTATAGCGTTTGGGCTTAAACTCGTTCTTGTCGGCCCGATATCTTTTGGGCCGGTTGGCGTTGGGCTCGCGTTCGTAGAGGTGGTCCAGGTTGCCGTTGTAGCGGGCGTAGCGTATGGTGGATTTTTTTTGGGTCTGGAAATCGCGCACCTGTTTGATGGCACCGGAAGGGGCGTGGGTGATCTGGATGTTGAGTTTGAGGGTGGCGGTTTTGGTGCCTTCGATGCGTGTGACATAGGTTTCTTTCACGTTGACGGCCTGCAAGATTTTTTGATTGTTTTCGCCTGCGACCTCTTTCGTGCTGCCGTCCCAGGACCAGGCGGAGGCTTGATCCGGGTCTTCGTCGGTGGTGAGCTGAACGGTCTGGACTGTAATTTTTAGTGTGTAATCTGCATTCAGGAATTGGTTGAGGCGGCTGTCGGCTTGGCGCTGGCGATGTTGTTCGATCAGGACCTGTTCGATGGTGGGCGTTTCTATATAATGCATAAACGGATCTTTGCGTGAAAGCAGGTTGGAGAGGACCGCGGCATAGAGCAGGTCATAGGCATTGCCCTTGTGGAAGGCGCGATCTTGGGGGGGCACGAAGGCAATCGTGATTCGTCCTTTTTCAAGGCACTCTTGCAGATAGGTCTGGGTGTCTTTGTAGGCACCGATTTGCTGAAAGATGCGGTGGGCTTTGCGCCATTGTTTGGCCGTGAACAGGGCGAGTCCCTGGCGGTAGATAGATTCACTGTGAAGCGCCTGGGCGTCTTTGTAGGGGCTCTGGATGTTAAGCAGACGTTTGAAGGCGGCTTCGGCGGCGGCATAATCTTCGTTTGTGAGCAGAGCGGTTCCCTGATCATAGATTTTCTGAAGGGCGTTCTGTTTGGCGTTCTGATGATGTTGCAGGTGACGTGTCTGGATCGGGGTGTGAACTCCAACTTGCTCTGCCCTTTTCTGAAATGCAAAGAGCCGGTCGTACTCCCGGTATGCGGCCTCGTCGTTCTGGGATAGATAGAGCGCTTCGGCCCGGGCGGACCTGCGGGATACGAGGAGGGGGGTGGTTTGGATGAGGCCGATTCGGGCCTCCTCATTTCCGGGGTCCTTTTCAAGGGCTTTGAGGTACAATTCGGCGGCCGTTTCGGGATTGCCGGCTTCCAGGTGTTTTTCTGCGTTTTTGAGGTAGGAATTGCCACATGCGAAAAGAGCGATCGCGGGGCACCAGATCAGGAGAAAACGAATGGGGCGCAGGTTCATGGCAGACTCTCAAGATTGGAATGGTGCGTGGCCCGAATCGGACGATAGATCTTCGCCATAGGCGACATCTGTTTTCAATTGATGGATAAAGCTTTCGAGGTCTTCCAGACTTTTTTTGATGTTCCGTCCTTCTCGGGCGGAGATTCGGAGGAGCTGGTTGACGACGTCAGGATATCCTTTTCCTGATTCCTGTGTGATATCGACCTGATCCTGAATGGCGTTGTTGGCATCGCGAAGGGTGTCGATGAGCTTGATCAGTTGCTCGTGAAGGCCTTCGAGGTGATTCAGCTTTTGTTGTTGTTCGAAGAACTGATCGGTTTTTTCAGCAACCAACCGTTCGAGGCGGCGTTGTTGGGCCTGTAGCTCTTCGACGAGGGCTTCGTTTTTGTGTTTGAGTTCAGCGTGGTCCAGGCAGTTGACAATGGCCTGGAGGAGTTCGAGCATTTCAAAGGGTTTTTCGATATAGTCGTAAGCACCCAGGCGGAGGGCTTCGATGGCCGATTGGGTGGAGGCATAGCCGGTGATGAGGATGACCTGGACGTCGGGGAAGTGTTCTCTGGTGTGCCGCAGCAAGGCCATGCCGGAAATATCGGGCATGCGAATGTCGGTGACCAGGAGGGTGAAGGACTTCTCTTTGAGTAAATCGATGGCCTGTTGCCCGCCTGCTGCGGTTTCGACATTGTGCCCGCTTTCCCGGAGAAATTCGGATAGGCCTCCCAGGAGGGTGGCTTCGTCATCGACCAGGAGGATCCAGGGTTTTTTGGCGTCGGTGTTGTCCATATTGTGGGTGGTCCCGGAAGCAAAACAGGACAGCGGGAGATGGTTTTTGTCTCCTAAATATATGAAAAAAACATCATTATGCAATTTTCGAATTGGAAGGTGTATTTTCGAGCGTTTCTTTTGCTGAAGATCTTTACTCTTTTGCCGATAACCTAGAATAAGGGGTTATTTTTTATTTTAGGATCAGGAGTGGTTGTTTCGATCACCGCCGGTCGGGTGGGACCGGCTTAACCGATGGGGCACTATGAGGGATCTGAGCGGTTGTTTTGGATCGCCTGGAATTTGCAGGTGTGCGTGTGTTTTTTTGTCAGACGCAAGGACAACGGCTGAGGTCCCTTATTTTTTGAAAGGGATAGTTGCATGCGTATTTCAAGTTCGGAGATCCAGTTTGCGTCCACTCATAGGGAGGTGAAACGGTTTGTTCGAAAAGAGTCGATTTCAGAACGGATTCGAAGGCCCAATGTCCATCCCCGGGTGATGAAAAAGGAGACGGATTCGTTTGAGGAACCGGGATCCCGTTTGCTGATGGATCGGGAGCAGGATCGAAATTTGGTCGGGTTGCCAGAACGGTTTGAGGGGCAGGCAGCGGTTCGTTTACAGTCGCGTCAGGCCATAGAGGGAACGCGTCGTTCGACGGTGAAATCGGTCGAGCCGGTAGAAGGGATGGTTCCGGAGGCGTTGGAGTTACGTGTGGAGGATCGGGCGCAGATAGATATGATTGTGGCGGCCGTAGAACAGGTGAGTGGAAAACGGATGATGTTGGTGGATCCAGAAGCGATTTTGAAAGAAGCATATGAAACGCCAGATACGTCGGAGCTAGAGGTGTTGCAGTCTGCACAGGAAGTTTCCGTGGAACCAGCCCCAGAGACTCGGATTCGGGAGGTTCGCTATCAATATTATGAGTCTTATTATGAAGCCGAGTCGACGACGTTTGAGGCAGAAGGGGTGGTGAAAACGGCAGATGGACAGGAGATTTCGATTGGTGTGTCGCTGAGTATGAGCCGGGAGTTTATGCGGGAGGTGGAAATAGATGTGATGATGGAGGAGACGGTTGAAGTGAAGGATCCGCTGATCATTAATTTTGGGGGGACCGCGGCTGAGTTGACGCAGCGGAAGTTTGCGTTTGATATTGATATGGATGGCCAGGCGGATCAGGTTCATTTTGCAGGGCCGGGCAGCGGATTTTTGGCGCTGGATCGAAATGGGGATGGAACGATTAACGATGGGGGCGAGTTGTTTGGTGCCCGGACAGGCAATGGGTTTGGGGAGTTGGCGGAGCTGGATACGGATGGGAATGGGTGGATTGATGAGAATGATTCGGTGTATGAGAGTTTGCGGATTTTTTCCAAAGATGAATTCGGGAACGACCGGCTGGTGGGGCTGGGACAACGCGGGGTGGGTGCGATTTTTCTGGGACATGTGACAACGCCGTTTCAAATGAAAAACGAGCAGAATGCGTTGCAAGGACTGGTGCGGTCTTCGGGTATTTTTCTGAGTGAAGACGGCGGGGTGGGAACGGTGCAGCAGGTGGATCTGGTGGTTTGAACGACTCTTCCATTCTAGGATATAAGAAGGCTGCAAGGGGTTGATTGCAGCCTTCTTCTTGTTTTGGGGTTGGGGTGGTTAAGGTGGTTGTGTTTGGGTGATTTTGGAAGTAATATAGGGGCTGCGTTTTGATGCTAGTTCAATATTCACGGGAGGATTTGAGAAATGGCTGAGATGAATCGACAGATTATATTGACTGCGCGGCCTGTGGGCTTTCCGAAGGATTCGGATTTTGAGATGGTGGAGACGCCGATTCCGGAACCCGGAGATGGAGAGATTGTGATTCAGACACATTATCTGTCTGTGGACCCGTATATGCGGGGGCGGATGAATGAAGGACGGTCGTATGCAAAGGGGGTGGACATTGGGGAAGTGATGGTGGGAGGGGCTGTGGGTGCGGTGGTTGCATCTAAGCATCCGGGTTTTTCGGAGGGAGATTTTGCCAACGCGAGTATTGGGTGGCAGGCCTATGGCGCTATTGAGGGGAAAGCGGCTCGGAAGGTGGATCCAGACCTGGCGCCGATTTCGACGTCATTGGGGATTTTGGGGATGCCGGGGGCGACGGCGTATTTTGGGTTGTTGGAGGTGGGGCAGCCAAAGGAAGGGGAGACGGTGGTGGTGGCGGGAGCCGCAGGAGCTGTGGGATCGCTGGTGGGGCAGATTGCCAAGATTAAGGGGTGTCGGGCGGTTGGGATTGCGGGAACGGATGAGAAGGTGGCGTATGTGACGGATGGGTTGGGGTTTGACAGCGGGTTTAATTATAAGACGACGGAAGATTATGGGGCGGCGTTGCAGGAGCTCTGTCCGGACGGGATTGATGTGTATTTTGACAATGTGGGGGGGAAGATTTCGGATGCGATATTTCCGTTGATGAATCTGAACGGGCGGATTCCGGTGTGCGGGCAGATTTCACAATACAATTTGACCGAGCCGGAGATGGGGCCCCGATTTACGTGGTTTTTTATTAGCAAACGGCTGCGTATGCAGGGGTTTCTGGTGTTTGATTTTGCAGATCAGTACGATGCGGCCATTCAGGAGATGGCGGGGTGGTTGAAGGAAGATAAGCTGAGGTATCGGGAGGATGTTGTGGAGGGGTTGGAAAATGCCCCGGCAGCTTTTACAGGAATGTTGCGGGGAGATAATATTGGGAAGCGGGTTGTGAAGGTCATTTAGGGTCTGAGAGAAATTGCCGAACTTGCTGATTATTCGCGCGGGATTATGGGTTGGAGGAGAATGGATGGACATAACAGAACAGCAGATAGGCCATTTTCATCGGAACGGGTTTTTTCTGATGGAGAATCCGTTTGGTGAGGAAAAGATGCGGACGGTGGAGCAGGTTCAGCGGGAGGTGGGGCCGGAATGGGAACGGCGGGATTGGTCGGCGGGATTGAACCGGGGGGCGTGTCAGTTTTTTATGGTTGGGGAACCCTTGCTGGAGATGGTGGAACAGCCGGAGGGGGTGGCCCTGGCGAAGCGGATTCTGGGGGTGGAAGAGGTGCATGTGGGGGCGTGTGGACTGGGGGATGCGTCGAAGATTGTGTCGGCAGACGGGCGACTTCAGCAGCAGGTGCACTGGCATGCGGACGGAGGGCCGGA
>JAPUJS010000343.1 GCA_027296045.1 bacterium
TCACAACCATTTTTTTGGTCTGTATTTGGCGGAGTTCCATTTTTGTTTGGAGGAATCATGTGTCAGCGCGTTTGAACGGAGATTGGGTGGAAGTACCTGTTGTGAATAGGGAGATCATTTTTGGAAATTACGGAATTGTCCCAATGGATTCTGGACGTGGATCTGGTTACTTTATGTGAAGCAACGCCTGCGCTGAATCACAACGATTTGGGGTAGATGGTATCGGGGAATCTGAACAATTCAAAGCCCGACGGGTTTCAAGCCGTCGGGCTTTGAATAGGTACGGCGGTTTTGGTTCTCTATAAGCGATCAGGCAGACGCGCCCGAATAGTTTTTGATCCCGAGGGACCAGAACCAGCGAGAGAGGGTGAGCATCGCGATGGCCAGGGCGACGGATAGGATAAGGGTGGGCAGAGTGAGACGGCCGGAGAGGGCTTCGGCGGGGACAGTGACGGCGAAGGCGATGGGGACGATGAAGGTGAGAATGAGGCGGAGCCATTGGGGGTAGATGCCGATGGGCCAGCGGCCGGCTTCGTACATGGTCTGGAAGATGATGAGGATATTGGTGATGCGGATAAACCAGAAGGTGAGGGTGGCCAGGATGAGCCAGAAGCTGTATATGATGGCACCTCCGGTGATCATGACCAGGGCGAAAGAGGCGACATCGAAAGGGCTGACTTCGAGGCCCCGCTTGGAGAGGGCGACCCCCAGGACGATGAGGCCCAAAATGATGTCGGTGAGTTTCCAGATGCGAATCTGGGAGATGCTGATGAGAAATTGGGCGTCTTCGGGTTTGGTGAGGGTGAAGTCCAGGGTGCCCTGGCGGACGTCTTCCATAAATTGCGACATGCTGGGCTGGATGACCATGCGGATGGCGCCGCCGACCATGAGGTAGACGCCTAAAAGGGCCAGAATGTCGACGGCCCGCCAGCCGCCCAGGTCGTTGGTGTGGGAGAAGACAATGGCCAGGCCGGCCAGGGCGGTGCCCAGGCTGAGGAGGGATTGGAGGAACTGGACGTAGAAGTTGATTTGGTAGGCCAGTTCGTTGAGGATGCCGATGCGGAAGAAGGTCCAGATGAGGTGAAGGCGGTACATGGTTTAGGATCCTACGGCGGAATATTGTTTGACACCCGACCGCCAGACGAATTTGAGCAGGGCGGTCATGAGCACGAGCCAGAGGATTTGCGCGAGGAATCCGGTTTGAATTTCTTCCGGTGTTAAACGACCCAGAGCAAGCTCGGTAGGGAAGGCGATGGTCCAGCGAAAGGGGAAGAAATCGGCGATGGACTGGGTCCAGCCGGGCAGGAGAGAGATGGGGGCGATGCGACCCGACAGGAAGAGGGAGAGGGCGAAGTACATCTGATTGAGGGCATCGTTTCGGGTGGTCCAGAAGGCGGTGAGGGCCAGGATCCAGCCTTCGAAAAATCGGATGAAGAAGGCGAGAAAGAGGGATGGTAGGAAGAGGAGAAAAGTTTCGAGGTCGGTGTTGAAAGTGGGGTCGAACAGGACGTAGAGTAAGAAGGCGGTGGGGAAGATGATGACGGCGGTGAGGGCTTTGTAGGCGATGTTGTCGGCAATATCGGAGTGGATGGGGTGGATGGGTTTGAGCAAAAGGGCCGAGAGGGCGCCGTGGCGGATGCGGTATTCGTATTCGTGCATGATCCAGGTGAAGGTGAACTGGTTGACGAGCATGAGCACGATGTAGTAGGCGGCGAAGTCTGAAGGGGTATACCCGCCCAGGCTGCCGCCTCTGGCATTGGCAACGGTGATCCAGACGACCAGGTAGATGGTGGGTTCCAGGACGCGACTGATCAACCAGATGCTCATTTCAGCGCGGTATTGAAACTGAGTGGCGATGTTGGTTTTGAAGAAGGTCCAGTAGATGTCGAGGTAGTTTTTCATAAGGGTGCCGGGTGCTGGGTAAGAAATTTCGCACCCAGCACGATTTTTTTATGTCGCAAACACCTGTTCAATCACCTCTTCAATCGACGGGTCTTCAACGGTGAGGTCCACCACGGGGAGGTCCGATAAAATGCGGGCTGTGACACTGGCGGTGTCGGCTTTGGGGACGCGCAGGGTGATGCGGCTGCCTTCGGCGGTGATGATTTCGCCGTAGGCGGAGAGGTCAGGGTTTTCGGTGTCGAGGTCGACGACGATGGTTTTGTGGGGCGAGAAGCGGTGGATGAGTTCGGCGAGCTGGCCGTCAAAGAGGAGCTGGCCGTGGTGGATGACGATGATGCGTTTGCACAGGGCTTCCACGTCGGCCATGTAGTGGGAGGTGAGCAGGACGGTGGCACCGTAGCGGCGGTTGTATTCGCCGATGAAGGTGCGGATGCGGCGCTGCATGGTGACGTCCAGGCCGATGGTGGGTTCGTCGAGGAAGAGGACCCGGGGGCGATGGAGCAGGGCGACGGCAATTTCGCATTTCATGCGTTCGCCCAGCGAGAGGTTGCGCACGGGCCTGGGCAGGAGTTCTTCCAGGTCGAGGAGGTCGGTGAGTTCCTGGAGGATGTCCTGGTAGTCGGATCGGGAGAGGCGATAGACGGCGCGGTTGCGCTCGAAGGAGTCGGCGACGGGGATGTCCCAGATGAGCTGGTTGCGCTGGCCCATGACCAGGGTGATCTGGCTGAGGTAGGCTTTTTCGCGTTTGAAGGGTGTGTGGCCCAACACCGAGACGTCTCCGGAAGTGGGATAGAGCAGGCCGGAGAGCATTTTGAGGGTGGTGGTTTTGCCCGCGCCGTTGGGACCCAGGAAGCCCACGATTTCGCCCGGGGCAAGGTCAAAGGTGATGTTCTGAACGGCTTTGACCTCGCGGGTCTGACGATGGAAGAGACTTTTGAGAGCAGCTCCCAGGCCAGCTTCACGTTCGGGAACGACGTAGGTTTTGCTCAGGTCGCGGACAGCGATGGCAGAGGTGTCGGACATAAGGTTTTCTTGGATCCAGACTCGACAGCCTCAAGGACGACTTCGAGGAAGGTCTCAGCCTGCTTGCGCGTTACAGTTGGAAAGCCTTCGAGGAAGCGCTCGAGGGATTCCCCGGCCTTGAGATAGTCGATGAGAATCTGGACCGGTACGCGGGTTCCGGCAAAGACAAGCGAGCCGCTGACGATTTCGGAATCGCGTGACACAACCTGTTTGTATTTCATAGAAATCACCTTTTGGCTTCCAGAAGAGCAAGAAAACCGTCTGCTCCACTAAGGCGTAAGTATTCAACGCCATGGCTGTTGAACAATCTCAAGAACTCTTTGAAGTCTGGCGGTAGCTGAAGCTCCATAATTTAGCCTGCGCAAAACCTCCATGTGTTGCAACCGTTCCTGTGGGGTTCGAGAAAGCCAATAGGCTTTTTCTTCGGACTCGTCAGAGATGGAGGCGATGAAAAATGCGGTTTTGTCCAATTTCAGGGAAGTGGGTAGAATTGTTTTATTTGGGGATCGATTCATCATTTTATTTTCTGTCGGAATGCTCATTAAAATACTAAGAGTTACGGTCTTTTGCAAGGCGCAACCTGGTTTTGGATTTTCAGTGAGAGCAGTGTGCAGAGAGGACGGGGTTGGGGTTGTCGATTACACGGAAGTTTGCGGAGTTGCTGGGCGGGTCGATATCGTGCAGGCCTACGACCCGCACTGTGCCCCTTTAAGGGTCAGGGAAGAGGGCCTAATAGCCCAACTGGATCGCCAGTTCCTCAATCGATTCTCGAATCACGCGAACCGTTTCGTCCACTTCTTCTTCGGTGATTGTGAACGGCGGACTGATGGCGATGTGATCGCCTGCGACGCCGTCGATGAGGCCGGGGGCGCCGGGCATGAGCAAGACGCCTTTCTGGAAGGCCAGGTCAACGATTTTGGAGGTGACGTCCTGTGCAGGATCGAAAGGCGTTTTGTCCTGTTTGTCGGCTACGAATTCCATTCCGAGCATCAGGCCTTTGCCGCGGACTTCGCCGACGATGGGCAGGTCTTGAAGGGGCTGAAGTTTTTCGAGCATCAAATCGCCCATTTGGGCGCACCGGGCAACGAGGTCGTGTTTTTCGATGTAGTTCTGGACGGCAAGCGCAATGGCGCAGGAGAGGGGGTTCCCGCCGTAGGTGTGGCCGTGTACGAAGGAGGGTGATTTTTCCGAAATGGCGTTGTAGATGTCTTCCCGGGCGATGGTGGCGGCAATGGGGGTGTAGCCGCTGCTGAGGCCTTTGCCGGTACACATGATGTCGGGGATGACGCCCGGCCAGTGTTCGATGCCGAAGTTGAGGCCGGTTCGGCCGAAGCCGGTGACGACTTCGTCCACGATCATGAGGATGTTGTGGCGGTCACAGATTTCGCGGATGGTGGGGTAGTAGTCGGGTGGGGGAACAACGCCGGGGGCCGAAGTGCCCAGGATGGGTTCGGCGATGAAGGCGGCGATGTAATCGGCCCCTTCCTGGTGGATGACGCGTTCGAGTTCTTCGGCGCAGTGGAGCTGGCATTTGGGGTGCTCGTCGTTGTAGGGGCAGCGGTA
>JAPUJS010000344.1 GCA_027296045.1 bacterium
TTGAGCGTGTTTGCCTTCGGCTTCGAGTTGGCGCAGGCGTTCGGTGGGATCGACTAAGCCGTAGAGCAATGCTTTGCGTGTGGCGCGGGTGCCAATTACGTAGGCTGCGATGCGGTTGATGCTGGCGTCGAAAAAGTCTAATGCAACGTAGATTCGGTCCAGGGCGTTGTGGCGGGCGATTTCGAGGAAGACGTTTTTTACCTCATCGCTAAAGAGAACCACGTGGTCCGAGTCCCAGCGGATGGGGCGGCTGGTGTGAATGAGGAGTTTTTTGTGGAAGAGGAGGTGGGCGGAGATTTTGTCGGCGATGGATTCGGAGGGGTGAAAATGGCCCATGTCGAGGCAGAGGAGCTGGCCTCGAGAGAGGGCATAGTTGGCATAGAAGTCGTTGGAACCGACGGTGTAATCTTCCATGCCGAGGCCAAAGAGTTTTCCTTCCACGGCGTCGACACATTCGGGGCCGATGCCCAGGTTGTGGTCAAAGATGGCGTCCAGAGATTTGACCAGGCGTTCTCTTGGGCTCCATCGGTCGGCAGGGTGGTCTTTGACGCCGTCGGGGATCCAGTGGTTGTTCACGCATTCGCCGCCCAGTTCTTTGGCAATGGCTTCGGAGATGTGTCGACTACCAATGCCGTGGCGGATCCAGAAGTCGCGGATTTCTTTGTTCGGGTGGCCAAGGGTGAATCCGTCGTTGGCTTTTGGATGGGCAAAGTAGGTGGGGTTGAAATCCAGGCCAATATTGTGTTCTTTTCCCCAGGCGATCCAGTTTGAAAAGTGTTCGGGTTTCAATTCATCACGGGCAACGACCTGATCACCAGTTTCGCAATAGAAGGCGTGGATGTTTGCGCGTTGGGGACCGGGCAGCAGGTCACACACTTTTTTGATGTCTTGTCTCAGTTCATCGGCGTTGCGGGCCTTGCCTGGATAGTTGCCTGTGGCCATAATGCCGCCGCCTTCAACGGCCTCGTCCTTGGTTTCAAATCCGCCCACGTCGTCCCCTTGCCAGCAGTGCAACGAGATGGGGACATTGAGTGCGGCGTCCATGGCTTTTTCAATATCCACATCGAAGGCGGCGTATTGTTCGGCTGCTTGTTTAAAATTGGATTCAATTTGTGCATTGCTCCGTTTGGTCTGATAGCTCATGGAGGTCTCCTGATAGATGGGGATAGCGTAACAGAGCCTAAAGAAACGGTGAAAAAGAGAACTGTCAAGCGAAAGTGTAGATCAGGCAGTATCGAGACTCGGAAACGTTTTGTCCCGAGTCCGTGCATCCCAATCTTGCCGGACATCTGGTGATCGCCCAGGCACTGTTCGATGCGCTCCAGACATAAAAACGGCCACTACCGAGGCGTCCAGGTACTAAAGGTGCAGGCTGAAGTACACGCAAGGAGACATTCAGGGCTGCTGATAGGTTGGCTACCTGAAACGCGCTTGGGCAATGGCCTTGTGTGGTGTTAGTGCGGGGCTTCGTGATCCAGCATTCTCAATCGTTTTGTCGCTTCTTCCAGTGTTTGCAGCCGGCGGCAGAAGGAGAAGCGAAGGTAGTTGTTTCCGTCATCGCCCTTGTTGTAAAAATTGTCGCCGGGGACAGAGGCGACGCCTATTTCCTGGATGAGATACATGGCTGCATCCATTGGGGCGAGGTCTTTGAGGGCGGGTACGTTGCGGTAGTTGGCAAATAAATAATAAGAACCATCCGGCGGGGTGGCCTGGAAGCCGATGCTTTGGAGGGCGGTGACCAGAGCATCCCGTTTTTGTTGGAAGAGGGGGTGGATGTTGCGGTAGAAGGTTTTGTCCAGGCGAAGGAGGCGTTCGGCACCTTTTTGTAGCGGGGTGGGTGCCTGGACGACCAGGGTATCGTGGACGCCCCGGATGGGTTGTGTGAATTCGGGGGGGGAGAGAACCCAGCCGACGCGCCATCCGCTGGCGTTTGCGGTTTTGGAGATGGAGTTGATGATGATGGTGCGCTCGGCCATCCCGTCGAAGGTGGCCATGCAGTAGTGAGTGTGATCGCCGTAGAGGATGTGTTCGTAAATTTCGTCGGTGATAAGGAGCAGGTCGTGTTCGATACAGAGGCTGGAGATGAATTCGAGTTCGTCTTTGGAGAAGACTTTGCCGGTCGGGTTGTGCGGGCTGTTCAGGATGATGGCACGACAGTTGTTTGCGGCGGCACCTTTGAGTTCGTCCCGGTCCATTTCCCAGCGTCCGGCGCTGTGGTTTTCTTTGAGGGTGACGTATGTTGGGCGCAAGCCGAAGAGGTTGGCCTGGGAGGGATACATCTCGTGGAAGGGTTGAAAGATAATGAGGCCGTCTCCAGGGGCGCACAGGGCGCGGAGGACAGAGGACAGGGCTTCGGTGGCACCTGCGGTGACGGTGATCTGGTCGTCGGGGTCGGGGCGGTAGTCGTAGAATTGGTGGGTGTAGTCGGCGATGGCTTCTCGTAGTTCTGGGAGGCCGAAGGGGAAGGAGTATTGGTTGAAACGGTCGCTTTCGTCCTGGAGTCCGGCCAGGATATTTTTTAGGGGACGGTTCAGGAAGGCTTCGGGATCGCTTCCCTGCGCGTCGCAGATGTCTTTGAGGGTGAGGGTTTCCAGGCGGTCCATCCGGGCGTCTGTGCCGCCTAAGGAAGCGGCGAGTCCGGCCCAGATCATTTCGTAGACGGCGGGTTCGTCTGTGATGCCCTGGGACAGGTTGACGGCATCGTGCTGGAGGGCGAGGCGGGTCATGAGGCGGATGACGGATTCTTGGGGGGGTTGGTACTGCGTGGTCATGAGGGGCCTTTCTGGAGGGTTCGGAGGGTTCGGAGGGTTGGGTTGTAGGGCTGTGTTTTTTTAGCCCGGTTGCCTCCGGCGGCCCCCTTTTGGAACGACCCAAAAGGGTGGAAAAGGTCGCCGCTCGGCGCGGGGCCGTGTGATGGCACAGCGCAAAATTACGAAGGTGGACGTGGGAGCGTTCTGGCCTACCGGTGAAGGTGTAATTCTGGACGATGTTGCGGATCGGACAGTGCGCTGTGTGCAGCGAATGTCGCTCCTGGAAGGCCGGACTTATAGTGTTGTAATCTCTTTTGTGTAATGAGCTGTTTGTTGGTTCTGGGGGTGGTTGTTGGGTGTGGCTCTGCGGCCCTCTGCGCTTCTCGGCGTTCTTCCGCGATCCAGCGGTGTAGGGTGGTGGGTTTTCGTGGCCCTCTGTGCTTTTCTGTGGCCCTCCGTGATCCTGCATTGGGATGTGGGTGGTGTGGTTCTGCGGCCCTCTGCGCTTCTCGGCGGCCCTCTGCGATCCAGCTATACCCCCAGTAATTTCTTTTCCCAATAGGCGAGGTGTTCTTCGGGCGAGGTGTCGGCGCTCAGTCCCA
>JAPUJS010000345.1 GCA_027296045.1 bacterium
ACGGCTTCCAGATCGCTTCGGGTGGGTTCTTCGGGCATGATTATTGTGTTCCCTATTTTTACGTTTTTCGCTTTTGTTTTTTGGCCGCTGGAAAAAGGATGTTGTTCAAGATGAGTCGATATCCGGCGGAATTGCGATACAGGGCAAGCTGGGTGGGTGGGTCGTTGACAAAGTGCTGGTAGTCTTCCGGGTCGTGGCCTGCGTAGAAGGTGAAGGTGCCGCTGCCTACATTGCCGTGGATGTATTTGACGTGGTCGGTGCCGGGGATTTCGCCCAGGATGGTGATGGATTTTTTGATGAGCGGTTTGTTGAAGGCCGTGGTTTGCCCCAGGTAGCCTTTTACAATGGGGACGTGGTTCTGGGTGAGCATGGTGGGCACGGGATCGTATTTGGCGGAAAACTCGAACAGGGTGAAGGCCTCGGCTTCGGCGCCTCGAATCTGGTTGTTGCGGGTGGGAGAGAGATCGATATCGGCATATTCGTATTCCATCGGGTCGAGGACCAGCTTAAAATTTTCGAAGGCGATGGTGCGGGAGAAGTTGAGCTTTTGCTGGATGTTGGGTTCGGGGGGGTCGCCGTCGTAGACGGCGTCGACGATGTCGAGGCCCCGGGCGGCCAGGGCGATGTCGAAGGTATCGGTGGCAGAGCACATGGCAAAGAGAAATCCGCCGCTGTGGACATAATCGTAAATGGCCTGCACGACGGCCCCTTTGAGGGCGGAGACTTTGGGAAAACCGAGTTTGCGCGCCAGGGCTTCAAACTGGGCCTGTTGTTGTTGATACCAGAGTCGCCGGCCGTGGCTGGCAAAGAATTTTCCGTATTGGCCGGTGAAGTCTTCGTGGTGCAGGTGGAGCCAGTCGTAGTCTTCCAGCTTTCCGGAAAGGACCTCTTCGTCCCAGAGTATGTCGTAGGGGATTTCGGCATAGGTGAGGGCCAGGGTGACCGCATCGTCCCAGGGTTGTTTGTGCGGGGGGGTGTAGACGGCGATTTTGGGTGCTTTTTCCAGACGGATGCGGTCCATGTTGCCGTCTTCGATCTGGGCATAGATCTGGGCGATATTGGCAGCCGAGATTTGTTGAAAGGCCACGTCTCGGACCCGGGCTTCGAGTACGATCTTTTCGGTAGCGTCCATCACAAATGCGCCCCCTCGATAGTTGAGCAGCCATTCCACGTCCAGGCCTTGCTGGAGGGCGAAATAGGCGATGCCGTAGGCTTTGAGGTGGTCGCTTTGTTCCAGGTCCATTGGGATGAGGAGCTTGTTGGCAAAGGCGGGGTGCGCGAATGTCAGGGTGAAGCTGAGCAGCAGAATTTTTTGAAAGGTCATGGAGATCACTCCAGAGGAATCGAACGTACCGGGACCGCGCCGAAAGGATGCGTTTTAAAAAAATAAACAGGTCACAGACCGCACCAGCACTTATCCCGTTTTCTTTTCATCCAGATCCTGGATTTTTTTTTGTAGTTCGCGCAGCCATTCGCGGGCCTGGTCGGCTTCCAGGCTTTCGGGATAGGTGACCAGCAGGGTTTGGTAGGCTTTTTGGGCGTCGTGGTATTGGCCCAATCGGTTTGCATAGATGTGGGCCAGCCGCATCTGGGCATTGGGGCAAAGCGGGCTCCAGGGGATGGTGGCAATGAGCTGTCGGCAGACCTGGATGGCTTCGAGATAGCGTCCCAGGGTGTCCAGAAGGTGGGCGCGGGCATCCTGAATTCGATCGATCAAGGGGGATTGGGGGTGGTGTTGGTTGAGGGAATCGTAGACCGTAAGAGCCTGTTGGAATTGGTGCTGACGCTGTAGCTTTTGGGCATTGCCGAAGGCCTTGAGCAGGGTGTTTCCCCCCCCGGTTCCATCCTGAATGAGCATGGAGAAGGCAAGGGCATCGTTTAAAACGTAGCGTGTTTTGGATCCGGCTAACAGGCCCTCGAGCAGGTGTTGGGCACTGTCGGGTTTGCCGGAAAAGAAGTGGAGTTCGGCCAGGCGGAAGGTGGCTTCTCCGGCTTCTTCGTGGCCCTGTTTTTCCCGGATGATGCGGCGACAAACCAGGCCTGCCTGGTCCAGGCGGTCGGCTTGCAGGTGGCCTTCGGCAATTTCGAAGAGGGCTTTATAGCGCCAGGACGTGCGTCGCCGGGTGGCCACCAGGTCCTGGAAGGTTTGCAATGCGGCTTCGGGGTTGCGGTCTGTATCGCGTAGCAAGAGGCCCAGGAGAAATCGGGCTTGGTCGGATTCGGTGCGTTTCGGAAAGCCCTGGATGAGGGCCTGGTAATAGGTGCGAGCGCTGTCTGGCTGGTTCAGGCCTTCGTAAGATTGGGCCAGACCCAGATGACTGCGGGCTTGAATGTGGGTGGGTGTTTTGCGCCCCAGGAGGATCCGGTAGGCATCCACGGCTGTGGCATAGGTCTGGTTGTCCAGGGCGTATCTGGCGATCCGAAACAGGTGGGTGCCGGTATTGAGTTTGATGCTGGCATTCTTTGTTAAGGTGTGCAACAGTTCCTCGGCCCTGCCTGCGGGGAGGGCATATTCGATCAGGAGGTGGATTCGGTTTTTGTCTTCGGGGTGTTGGGCGACTTCTCTGGATAGATAGTCGAAGATTTCGGGGGGGCCACCCGAGCGTGCGATTTCCCGGAGGCGGTTTTCGACCATGGGGCGATATTGGGGCTGGCCTTTGAGGAACAGGAGGTATTCTTGAATGGCTTCGACATAATGGGCCTGTTCCTCGGCTATTTCTGCCAGTTCTCGGGCAAATAGAAGGGGTTGTTTCAGGAATTTTCGGCCCTGTCGGAAGACGGCTTCGGCCTGGGCGCGCAGGTTGTGTCGGCGATACCGGTCGGCCGTGAGGCGGTAGGGACCGGCATGGGTGGCCCCTTTTGCAACCCGGTCCCACTGGGCATAGGCCGCCTGGCGGTTGTTTTGGGCAAACAGGACATCGCCCAGGCGCAATCGGGCACCCACATCGCCCGGTATTTTTTTCAGGTGTGCCTTCAATAGGTCGGCTGCTTCATCGTAATGGCCGGTGCGGGAGAGGAGGTTGCTGAGTTGAAAAAGAATATCGGTTCGGCGTGGGTGCTGTCTGTACAGAGCCCGGTAGCGCCGAATGGCTTCTTCTGGATCTTCTGGCTGCTCTGTGCTGGACAGGGTGATATGGGTTTTGTTTTGTCCCTGGGCGGCAGACATGCCCAGGAAGATGCACAAGAGGGAGGGCAGGGCCAACCGACTCAGGTATTGTTTTAAGGTTTGGTAGATCATCTAGTTGTCCTGCCGGGTTCCTGCATCCTGGATCAGCGATTCGAAGTATTTTCGAATCAGGGTCTGGTATTCGGCGGAATAGCCCGCTTTCAGGGCTTCTGCCAGCCTTTTTCGAAGCGGGTTGTCCACTTCGCCCAGACCGGCGGGAAGAGAGCCGGGGCCTTGATAGGCGAAGGTGGCACCGATTTTGGCCTCGCGCTGACGGCTCTTGCCACGGCTTCGGATGGACCGCTGGGCATCCAGGAGGCGAGACAGGATCTGGCGCTGGCGGTTCAGGGTTTGGCGGTTGACGGCTTTTCTTTGGAGGTCTTTGGCGGTTTGTTCCATGTCGGAGGCGATCCCACCCAGTTCGCCCAGCATTTGCTGTTGTTGTCGGGCAAGTTGTTGCCGGAGGGCGTCGAGGGCTTTTTGGAGGGCCATCTGTTCGGCGGCCAGCTGGTCGAATCCGCCGGGGGACTGCCCGCCGGGTCGTTGTTGTTGGCCAAAGAGACTTTGGGTTTGCGCGTTGAGGTTGCCCTGTTGTTGGGCCATCTGTTGCATCTGGGCGAGCATTTCCTCAAATCCGGTGCTCGAACCGGCTTCCGACAAACTGGCAAGGGCCTGTCTGACCAGCAAGGCAGTGGTGTTCAAATTGCCCATGGCCTCGCGGGCTTTTCGGGCAGCGCCCTGACCGTTGCGGTTTTGGAGTTGTCCGGCGGCATCTTGCATATTTTTTATGGCGCGTCCGAGCGTGGCGCCCGTGGTGGGAGGCACGAAGAAGGTTTTTTGAGCACTTTCCAGAACGCGCTTTGCCAAGCGATGGACGGCGGCGAGGTTGCGGGCCTGTTCCAGAGCCAGGGGTGCTGTTTGGGCTTCTCCCCGGGCCTGTTCTGCCTGGCGGGTGGTGTGTTCTTGTGTGCGGGACAGGGTCAGGAGGTCGTGCAGGATGCGATTGAGCTGGCGGGCCACTTCTGCTTTCTGGGTCTGGAGAAAATCGTCACGGATCCCTTGGAGTTGGTCGGCCATCTGTTGCAACTCTTGTGCGAGTTTTTTGCCTTCTTTGCCGGCGATTTGTTTCTGGCCGGCCTGGAGATTCTGGGCGGTCTGGTTCATCCGAGGTTGAATCTGCTGTTTGGTCAACGCATCGGCCAGGTCGTTGAGCTGGTCGCCGGTTTTTTGGGCTTCGGAAATTTCTTCGGCAGCCTGTTGCATTTCTTCCTGGAGTTGCTGGGTTTGCCGGGCGAGGCGTTCTTCCCGTTGTGCCAGATCCTGAGGGGGAACGCCACCTTCAAGGGATTGGACCACCTGTTCCTGTTCCTGGGCCAGGGTTTTGAGTCGCTCTGTGAGGGCGTCGAGGGTTTGTTGGTCCCGAACGCGTTTTAGAAGGGAGATGGTGCGGTCCAGATTTTTTTGGAAGGACTCCTGTTCAATCTGGAAATTTTGGAGGGCTTCCTGGACCGCCTTGGGGTCGACGTTTTGGAGGGCTTTCCGGAGTTCTTCCATGGCTTCGGCCAGTTCCGGGGTCTGGATGCTGGATAAAAGTTTCTGGATTTCTTCCAGTTTTTGCAGGGTTTCGGCACCCAAGAGGCCGCTTTTTTCCAGCCGGTCGAGCGCTTTCTCCAGGCGTTCGGCCGTTTCCTGGAGCTTTTCGGATATGTGTTCCTGGTCTTGAAGCAGGCTTTCAGCCTCCTTTTTTTCTTGCCAATTCAAGTCCTCGTTTTTGAGCAGTTCCCGGGCGATTTTTTCCAAACGTTCTTGAAGTTCGGCCCCCATTTTTTGCATGACTTCCATGTATTCCAGGCTTTCGGCCTGGGTTTTTTCGGCTTCATGGTGGATTTCAAAGAGGCTGGGAAAGCGCAGGGTAAAGGCAGCTGTTTCGCCAAAGCCCGGGCCGGATATGGTGTTGTTGTCATAGGCACGGACCCGGTAGGTGACCTGGTCGCCCGGCAGGAGGGGGAGGGCGGAAAGATCCCAGGTGTAATTTTTTGTCTGTTCTTTGGCAATAGTTGTAAGGGGGATGGGTACGACATACTCTTGTGGGTCGTCGGTGATCTGGTAGCGGACCTGCATTTGGGCGACCCCGTAGTCGTCGTGGGCATCGGCCAGGAGGGCGACCTGCATGGATTCTCCCAGTTCGGAGTCGCGCCCCGGGCGCAACAGGCGAACTTCGGGGGGGCGGTCTTCGAGGGCAATGATCCGGTAGATGACGGGATCTTTGTTGGAGATCTGGTGCGGGTCGAGCAGGCCGACGGTGTAGCGCTGATCTTTGGTGACTGTAAATTCGACGCGGGCGGTGCGCCCGTCCACCCGGGCGGGGAGCCGGGGGCTTTCATCCAATTGGAGCCAGGCTTTTTCTATCGGAATGCTGGATTCGATTTGAAGGTCAATGGAGGTGCCTGGTGGGGCAACAATATCTCCGCCGGATTGGTTGGGTCGGGGTGCGAGTTTGGTGTAGGCCGGAAAGTGTGCGTCGTGAACCATTCGGGTGACCATAGGTCGGGGTCGGACGATCAGGGTATAGGTCTCGGTTTGGGCATCGTGGGCTTGTACGCGGTAGTCGAACGAGCGGGTAACGGCTGGAAATAGATGGGTCAATTTGTTGTGACGGATTGGCACGTCGAGGGGTGTCCAGACAGAAATACCGGATTCGCGAACCAGCAGCCGGGCAGAAAGTGGGACCACGCCGGAGAGTTTGGCTTCGATTTCAAAAGGCGTGCCGGCGATGACTTCGGCATTGCCGGGGTGCAGGGTGATATAGGTGTCGGGAGGACGCACAAAAGCGGTTTGTGGATGTGCAAGTCTGTGTGCGGCCCCTTTGATGGGGTCGGGCCAGAGAAGAAACACGCTGGTTGCAACCAGGAAAAGTGCAGATAGAAGGACGGCCATATTGCGGGGGCGTTTGCGGTCGATGAGGGTTTTGAAATCCAGTTCTTTGGAAACGGTTTCGGCCTGTTGAACGGAAGCTTCGATCAGGGCGGTGGACATGCCCGGACGGGTTCGTTGATCCCAAAGTTGAAGTGCACCAATCAGTCGCTGGTGGAGTACCTGGAAACGGCCTTCGATTCGAAGGGCAAGGATTTCGAGAGAGGAAGGCGAGAGAAAGGGATAGAGCACAAACCGGACGAATAGGACGATCAAACCCAGACCTATGAGGGTTTCGAGGGTGAGCTTGGTGATGGGTTTGAGATAGAAGGTTGCTTCGAATAGGAGGAGGAAGAACACGACGCCGGTTCCGGCGGCCAGGGTGAGGGCCAGGCCGAAGAGGCATCGGAAGGTCGTTTCTTCTTTTTGGAGCTTTTGGAGTCGGCGAATGAGGTTTTGATAGGCAGTTTGAGACATGGGGTTTTTGTCCTACAAGGATCAGTGGGTCAAAGCCCAGACGATGATATTGGTGCCCATTTTGAGGGCGGCCTCCCGTTTTTCGGGAAGATCTTTATGGACATTGGGATCGTCCCAGCCGTCTCCGATGTCGCTTTCATAGTTGTAGAAGACTACCAGCCGTGCCCCGTGGAAGATCCCAAATGCCTGGGGACGTTTTCCGTCGTGTTCGTGGATTTTGGGCAATCCGCCCGGGAATCGGAAGGGGGTTTGGAAGATGCCGAAAGACGGTGGCAATTCCACGAGTTGCTTGTCTGGAAAGACGCGCTTGATTTCTCGCCGGAAGGCCTTGTCGAGTCCGTAATCGTCGTTGGCAAGGAGAAACCCGCCGTGTTCCAGATAGGTGCGCAGGCGGCGCACTTCGTCTTCGGTAAACTGGATGTTGCCGTGGCCGGTCAGGTAGAGGACGGGGTAGGCGAACAGGTTTTCGTCCATTATCTCTACCTGGGCTTCTTCTGTGGCTGTGCGGATGGGTGTTTCTTTTCGCACAAAAGCCAGCAGGTTTGGAATTTCTGTGGGGCCGTTGTACCAATCGCCGCCGCCGCTGTATTTTAGCCGGGCAATAGTGAACGTTGCAGGCGGTTCACGAAGCTGTGCGGGGGCATCTGAAATGAGGGATAGGATCAGGGCCAGAAAGATAAAACGCATATGCTTGGGTTTTCGGGTTGGGAGTAAGTCGGAACCCGAAACCGTATCTATAATAAGACGTTGGATTTTTCGGTTGGTTCCGTTTCTCAATCTGCCTCGAGGAGAACCTGGGCGGGCTGGATCGAGAGAATGTCTTGTGGGTTTGCAAACGTATGGGTACAGTCGAAATCAACATCGGAAAGACATTTTTCGTTAATGGGAAAGGCGGCACATTGACCGGGTCGATTTTCGTAGATGCTGCACATAGAAGATCCGTCTTCTACGCGGATTAAAAAGGGGCATTGAAATAGAATTTCGCAGCAGTTGCCGCACTGGTTGCATTCGCCCTGGCGATAGGCGATTTGTTGGGTAACGTATGTTTTGCGAAATCGGACGAGCCAGAAGCGACGGATTTTGCCGGTTGCAAGTCGGCAGGTTTTGCGCAGTCCAAAAAACATGGAAGATTTCCTATCTGGTTTGGGAGGCGTTTTGCGGTCTCCGAAAGATTTCGAGCAGGGCCCGCCACTCCTTGGGGTCGAAAAAATTCCAGCCCCAAAGAAGGAGCGGATAGCCCAGTAAAAAGATAGCACGGGCAATGATGCCTTCCACTGTGGTGTTGTGAAGATAACGGGAGAGGGTCAAAAACACAACTCCTCCGGCAACCCCGACCTTGGCGAGTCGGCCATATTCGTAGCCTACCGGATAAAATCGACGGACACTGAGGTGCAGGAGGACAACCATTGTGGCATAGGCAAAAAGCGTGCTCCAGGCTGCGGCAACCAGTCCGATGCGGGGCAAGAGGACGAGGTTTACAAGGATATTGACGGCGGCTCCTGTGCCTACAATGGCGGGGAGCATCTGAGTTTTCTTTTCGGCGTAGACCCCGGCGGTGAGGATAATATACAGACCGTACAAGAGATAGGCCAGGGTGATGAGCGGCACCACGTTCTGTCCGGACAGGTAGTGTTTGGCATTGTCGCCGGCAATCAGCAAGATCCATTCCTGGGAATAGGTTGCGATGATCAAAAAGAGGAAGGTGGCACCCACTGCAAAATAGGTGGTGACGCGGGCACAGACGCTGTGGGCTTCTTCGGTATTGGATATGGAAAGTATAGACGGGGCCCAGGCCGATCGGAAGGCCCGGACGACAAAAAACATGGGAAGGCCCAGTTTGTAGGTGATGCCGTAAATGCCAAGCGCGTCGAGTCCGAGGTAAAACTTGACCAGGAAGCGGTCGGAAAGATTGATGAGGAGGATAGAAAGGGTCGAGGGGATAAAAGGAATCCCGAAGGAGAGCAGATCGCGCACGGCCTGGACACGGAAGGTGGGGCGGAGGGTGCGACCTGCAAGGGGCAGCATGACCAGAAAGGCAAATCCGGAGCTGGCGAGATTGGCACGGAAAACGGAGACGCTTCCCTGGTGGAGCCAGGCGATCAGGTAGATGGTCAGGCCCATCTGGAAGGTGTATTGCAGGAGTCTGACGGCTGCAAATGTGACCGATTTTTGCCGGGCCCTGCACAGGGTGAAAAAGGGTTCGGACAGGGTGTCGAAGAAGACGATGGCGGCAATTAGATAAAAGATTTCGGAGAGATGGCTGTTTCCGAGCAAGGAACTGGCAAGGGGTTTTGCAAGCAGGGCAATGAGCCCCGACAGAACAACACTGATGCCCAGGAGGGTCCAGAAGACCGAGCTGAAAGGCGTGCGATGGGCGGTTGGATTGTCTTGGCCGGACAGCAAACGAATGAGCGCCGGATTGAGACCCAGGGAATAGAACACTGCTGAAAAGCCGATAAAGGCATAGGCCAGCGAGATGATCCCATTGTCCTCTAGGGTGAGTTGGCGGGCATAAAGGGGCACGAGCAGGAGGCCGGCGGCGCGTCCGAGCAGGTCTCCGATGCCATAAACGGCGGTGTGTTTGGCCAGAGATGTGATGCGGTTGAACATAGATTTGAAAAGCCCTCTGCCCCGGGCCCTTTCCCGCAGGAAGGCGAGGGATGAATAAGGAAGGGCCTGGTCAAAATAAGATCAGGCCCGAATAGGACCAGGTAAGGTTTACAACATGGAAACGGGGTCTACGTCAATGGATAGAACGACACCCTTTCTTTTTCCGCCGAATTGTTGCAGGGCATATCGGCTGAGTGTATTGATCATGCCGGGTGCGCTGGCCTTGAGTATGACTTGCCATCGAAAGACTTGCTTCAGCCGGGCAAGGGGAGCTTGCACCGGACCCATGACTTCCACTTCGGGGGGGGCTTCGGCACGTAAGGCCTCTGCACACAGACCGGCTTTTTGGGCCACTTCATGTTCGTCCCGGCCTTTGAACAAAAAGAGGACCATGCGCCCGTAGGGCGGATAGCCGAGGGCTCGACGCACGGATAGTTCGATGTCGGAGAAGGCAATAAAATCGTGTTCCCGGGCAGCTTGAACGGCTTCTCCGTCGGGCAGATAGGTCTGTACAACCACTTCTCCGGGCACTTTTCCGCGTCCTGCCCGGCCGCTGACCTGGGTGAGCAACTGAAAGGTGCGCTCGCCGGCCCGGAAGTCGGGCAGGTGGATGCTGGTGTCGGCGGAGATGACGCCCACCAGGGTGACGCCTGGAAAGTCGAGGCCTTTGGCCACCATCTGGGTGCCGAGAAGGATTTCGGCTTCTCCCTTCGCAAAGGCCTCCAGGATCTGATCGTGGGAGCCTTTTTTGGTGGTGGTGTCCATGTCCATTCGCAGCACTCGGGCGTGGGGAAATTGCTCGGCAAGGGCTTCTTCCACGCGCTGGGTGCCCACGCCCAGGAGTTGGAAATGGGTGCTGTTGCAAGAAGGGCACTCTGATGAGGCGGGGGTGTTCAGACCGCAGTAGTGACAGCGCATCTGGCGGTTGTGGGCGTGATAGGTGAGGGTAACCTGGCAATTGGGGCAGGTGTGGCTCTGGCCGCAATCGACACACTGGACGGTGGGCGCATAGCCCCGGCGGTTTTGCAGGAGAATGATGCGTTCGTCCTTTTGGATGCGTTCGAGCATTTTTTGGCGCAAGGGTCGGGAGAACAGGCCGCCGCCTTCTTTTTTCATGTCCACAAGGGTGACTTCAGGCAGGGGCCGGCTGTCGATTCGTTTGGGCAAGGTGAGCAGGTTGAATTTTTCGATTTGGGCGTTGTGAAACGATTCGAGAGACGGCGTGGCAGAACCGAGCACAACGGGCAAGCTCTCCCATTTGCCGCGCATCACGGCCACATCTCGGGCGTTGTATCGAGGGGCTGGATCGCTTTGTTTGTAGGAACTGTCGTGCTCTTCGTCAAGAATGATGAGCCCCAGATTTTGGACGGGGGCAAAGACGGCGGAACGTGCCCCGATCACGATGGTTTTTTTGCCTTCCCGGACGGCCCGCCAGGCATCGTATCGCTCGCCTGCAGACAGGGCGCTGTGGAGTACGGCAATCTGGTCGCCGAAGTGGGCGCGGAATCGGCGGACGGTTTGGAGTGTGAGGGTGATTTCGGGCACCAGGACAATGGCGCCTTTGCCCTCTTTTCTGGCCCGTGCGACGGCCCGGATGTAGATCAGAGTTTTGCCGGATCCGGTAACCCCGTGCAGGAGGTGTACCGCGAAGGTGTTGTTGTCCAGGTTTTGCAGGATTTGATCCAGAGCCGCTTGTTGGTCTTGTGTGGGCACCAGGTCTTCGGGGGGGCCAACATCCAGATTGGCATAGGGATCTCGGTGGACTTCGCGGGTGTCGATGTGGATCAGGTGTCGGTCAGACAGGGTCTTGAGGGTTGCGGCATGGATGCCCGATGCGGTCAGCTCGGAGGCGGACATCGGTTTGTTGGCTTCTTGCAGCAGGCGCAGACATTGGGCCTGCCTGGGAGCGCGTTTTTCGAGGATTGGGAATTCGGTTTCAAACCAGCGCGGGTCGGTGGGGGCCAGTTTGATGATGCGTTCTTTTCGGACGCGTACTCTGGGGGCCGACATTTTCTGGTAGGTGGCAAGCAGGCCCCGACGCACCAGGCCGTAGACGGCGCTCTGGATGCCGAATTTCCCTAACTTGCGTTCGATTTGGCGCACGGATGCCGATTCGACGGTTTGGAGAAAGGTCAGGACTTCCTGCTGTTGGGGGGAGACCAGGCCTTTGGGAACCTCTTCGGAGTCTTTGAGGGCGACGTGCTGGCCGCTGTCGATGTGGATGCCGGAGGGGAGGGCGGAGGTGAGCACTTCGGAGAGGGAGCAGAGGTAATAGCCGGCAATCCAGCGGCAGAGGTTGAGCAGGGTGGGTTCGACCAGGGGGTAGGGGTCGAGCAGTTCGCCGATGGCTTTGATTTGATGGGCAGAAAGGTTGGAGGTATTTTGAAGCGCGACCACAATGCCGGTTGCCCAGCGTTGGCCAAATGGCACCAGGGCTCGGCTGCCGATTTGAATGAGGTCCTTTAAGTCATCTGGAATGCGATAGGTGAGTTCCCGGTCGATGGGTTTGCCCAGAAGGACAAGCTGTGCAAAGGCAGGCGGCATAGAGGCTAGAGGTCGACAACGGTGCCGGGACGGGACCGGGCGGGGGCGAGTTCTTCGATCCAGACGCTGGATCGGTTGATGAAGACACGGAGTTTTCGGTTGGGGTTGCCCAGGGGTTTGAGCTCGTGGTTTTGCAAAAAGAGGGACATGGCAGCCCCTTTTTCAATTTGGATGAGAAATCGTTCTCGGGCTTGCCAGGTCCGTCGGTTTCCGGGGGAGAGGGCACCCGAAAAGAGAGATTCGCCATCGGCAGAAATCTCTACACGGGTGGCTTCCAATGCCAGACCCGTGAGGGTGAGCAGGCTATCGGAAAGGGTTGGCGCAAAGGGCGGGGAGAGGGAGTAGGCTTCCAGAATCTGGTCCTGATTTTGGAGAAGAGGATGGGTCGGTTCATCTTCTTGTATTTGGGGCGCTGGTGTGATTGTTTCAGAAGGATCTGCAGGGGATGTCTCTTGAGCGGACGCGGAGATTTCTGGCGCTTGTGTGATTGTTTCAGAAGGATTCGCAGGGGTTGGTTCCGGTGTTGTGGAAGATAGGGAGACTTCGGGTGTGTTTTCGGGAGGGGGTTCTCTGAAGGCCCAGATCCCGACTCCAACAAGGAGAGCAAGTACTCCGGCACTGGCCAATGCAGAACCCATTGAGCTGGTTTGTCTGGATGGAACGGGGCGGGACAGGTCTTCTACATCGGGGCGTTTTTGGGCGATATAACGGGATAGGACTGCTTCGGGGTCCAGGCCCAATTCCTGGGCGTATTTTTTCAGAAAGAGACGGATATAGGTTTCCGGGAGGACATCGTATTGACCCGCTTCAAGGGCTTTGATGAATTCGACGTTGATGCGGGTTTGTTTGTAGATATCGTCCAGGGTGAGCGAGAGGGCTACCCGTCTGGCTTTGAGTTCGGCTGAAAGTTCGTCCATTGAAACACTTTGCTCGCGATGACTTGGCTGGTCTGGAAACACGACGGTTTCCCTTACGGATTGCGGAATACAGAAGCATCCTGCAAACGACCTGCCTGGGCAGGCAAGTGCCCTGTGAGGCGGTGATAAAGCATCCAGAATCCGGAAAGTGGCAGGCCAACTACATTAAAGAAACAGCCGGTAATGGATTGGATAAAGACAGACGCTTGACCCTGGGCGCCATAGGCACCGGCTTTGTCCAGGGGTTCGCAAGTTTCGACATACCGGTGAATTTCTTCGGGTAAAAGCGATCGGAATGTAACGTCTGTACTGAATACATCCGAAAGGGTGTGGCCCGTTTCGGTATTGGTGAGTGTCAGACCGGTGAGGACTTGATGTGTTTTTCCAGACAGCTTTTCGAGCATCCGACGGGCATCTGGCGGATCGACCGGTTTTTCCAGGATATCTTTGCCCAGGGCAACCACTGTGTCGGCACCTAATATCAGGGCGTTTGGGTGTCGGAGGGTTACGGCATCCACTTTTTTTTGAGAGGTCTCCAGGACGTGTTCTTCTGGAGACAGCAGCATCCCCTGATCTTCGTCCACATGGCTGGGGTCGATTTCGAAGGTCAGGCCCAACAGGCGGAGCAGGTCTGCCCGGCGGGGAGATGCCGAAGCCAGAATCAGTTTTTTCATACCGGCTTTGTGCTCTGGGTCCTCTGCCCAGTATCTTTACGTGGGTTTTCTACCATCAGCGTGACGGGGCCGTCGTTGTGAATTTCGACGTGCATGTGTGCACCGAAGACACCGGTCTGGGCTTCGATGCCCAGGTTTTTGAAGTGGGCGACGAACTGTTCGTAGAGTGCGTCGGCCTTTTCGGGGGCGGCGGCGCTGATAAAACTGGGGCGACGACCTTTTCGCGTGTCTCCATAGAGAGTAAACTGGGAGACCACGAGGGCCTCGCCGTTGATATCGAGCAGGGACCGGTTCATTTTGCCCTGATCGTCTGCAAAAATGCGAAGGTGGGCGCATTTTTCGGCCACGAAGTTCAGGTCTTTGAGGGTGTCTTCCTGGTGTACTCCCAAAAGGATAACCAGCCCCTGGCCGATTCGGGCCGGGGGATGATTGTCCACATAGACGGCGGCTTTTGAAACGCGTTGGATCAGGGCCCGCACAGGTTCTCCGGAAAATATCGAAACGAATATAATGCACTTTAATTTAATCTATTTACGGGGGGGAAGCAAGGATAGAATACAGGAGACAGGAGGGGTGATGGGTGGGGATTATTAAAGCCCAAATCCGCCTCGACGGTGTTCCAGTTTGATCTGGGGGATATCTTTGATATTGATTTTGAAAAAGAAACCCTTGTTGAACCCGGTGGGATACCAGGCAAATCGGGTTTCCCAGCAGTGGAGGTCGTAATATAAGGAGAGGCTCTGGGCATTGATGCGGCGGTCGGGGGTCAGGTCGATGTTGAGACTGTAGTCTGCCCGGAGTTTTTGGGTGGGGTTGAATCCCAAGTCGGCTTTGATCCAGGACCGTTTGGTGCTATTTCCACTTAATCCTCTGTTGAAACTGAAATAGTGGGTGAGGTTGAAACGCCAGGGTTGGGTGGTGTCGGCAAAGTCGTCATAAAGATTGCGTTCGAAGCCGAAGGAAGGATCGGAAGTTGGAAAGAACGACCGGGTTTCCGGATGTTCGGTTTCCAGGCCCGAGCGGCCCTGGAAGCGGAAATTGGAGGTGACGGTGAAATTGCGCAGGCGGGGATGGAAGAGGCGGCGGTTGTCGGCATTGTCATAAAGGGTGTGGGTCATGTTCAAGCGGATGTCCACTTTGCGGGAGGGCTTGACGGAGGCATTGGTGCGGAGGTCTCGCCACTTGCGGAAGCCAGGTGTATCGAAGTCGTAGCCGGTGGAAAAATTGAGGGTGGCCAGTGTGGTGCGGCGTTCCTGGCCTTCGTGCTCGGTTTTGATATCGAAAGTGTTGCTCAGATTCAGCCCCAGACTGCGTCGGGGGTCTGCCCAATCCCGGGTGCCGCCGAAGCCGAAGGTGCCGCCGGAGACGGTGCCGGTCTGGCTGTAGTTGAAGTTGACCCGGGGCTGGAGGCGATGGCGGATGCCGCGCAACGATCCGATCTGGGGCCGGAAAATTCCGTACAGGGTGGTGCCGGAACGGAGGGAAGCGTTGTAAGATCCTCGACGGGTCGGGCGGTCCTGGTCGTTTTCAGAAAAAGATTCGTTGAGTGAAAAGGACGGATTAAAGTCCAGAACGCCCATGAGGCGATGCTGGCTGTTGACGGAAAACAGTCCTTGAAGGGTGAGGTCGTTTTCGTTGTTTTCCGGATCGGGGTCTCGGATCCAGTTGTTGTTCAGATTGCCCGACAGGTTGTAGTAGACCGATTTGTACCAGGGCAGGCTGAGGCCACCGGTCCCTTCTTGCCGGCCGAAGATGGGGCGGCGGCCCTGGCGAAAGCTGAGCCGGGGGAAGCCTTGAAAACTGTTGCGCTTTTTTGCCAGGTCCCGGTAGTAGGTGAGGCTGCCGTCGAGGCTGCGGTTGGATTCGGTCCAGCGTTTGTCCAGAGAGATGCTGGACCGGAGCTGGCGGTTGAGAAAGTTGAAGAGGGAGTTGCTGTTGCGTCGGTCAAAATCGGTGCTGGTCGCAAAGGTGCCGTTGCCGCGGATATTGGTGGTGGAATTAAGGCGTTGCTGGTGTTGCAGGCCAATGCGGAAGTTATTGGCAGACCCCACCGGGCTGGTTTGTCGGTCGTAATCCAGATCGACGCTTCCGCTGAGGCGGTTGCGAATATTGTAGGGGGTGCGCGATTCGAGCAGAAAACCGCCGCGTTCCCGAAAGGTACCTCTTATGGTAGTATCCCAGTATTCGCTTTCGGCGTGGTAATAGCCCAGGTTTCGGATGAAGAGGCCGTCCCGGCTGTTGCTGCCTACAGACGGGGTGAGCAGGCCGGAATGGCGGCCCTGTTTGACGGGAAAGACGAAAAAGGGGACCCAGAAAAGAGGGACGGGGCCGATCCGGAAGGTGACGGAGCGGCCGATGGCTTTGTCGTTTTCCAGGACTTTGACATTTTGACACAGGAAATCGTAGTGTACGTGATCGCGGTTGCAGGTGCTTAACGAAAGTGCCTGGGCGTGGAGGGCCTTCTGGCTGTCGAGCAGGATCCGAGATCCGCGATAGTATTTGCGCTGGTGAGAGGCCCGGCCGTCTGTCACCTGTCCACGTCCGGTGTCCAGGTTGTAGACTATCGCAATTCCTGTGAGGTCTTCGTTTTTTCGGGTAAAGTGGGGCAGGTCGATGGTTTTTTCACCCGTCGAATCGGGCAGGGCTTCGGCTTCGACCAGGTGGGCTTTGTGGTCATAGACGATGCGGCCTGCAGTGAGGGTCACGTCTTGATACTGGATGCGGGCATTGCCGGTGAGAATGACCCGTTCGGTCTGGACGTTGTAGGTGACTTTGTCGCCATCGAAAACGAGAGAATCTTTTTCGGCAATTGGGGCGCTGATCTGGGCGTGGATGGGAAGCAGGCCCAGGAGATAGTAGCAGATCAGGTGCAGAAGGGGTTTCGGGTAAGCAAACACTTGTTTTTTTTGTGAAATATTCATAATTTTACAGATCAGACCCCCGGATTTCACCGGGGCTGAAGATTTTGACTCCGGAGGAAAGCATTATGTCCCAGCCCGCCGAAGGGCTATCAAGTTCTTTGTTGAACGGCCTCTCAGCAGATGAGATCCAGCAATTTTACGACCTTTCCAAATTGCGTACTTTTGAAGATAATGACGTCATTATTTCTGAAGGCGATGCGGGCGATGCCCTGTTTGTAGTCGTCTCCGGCCGCGTCCGGGTGGAGAAAGCCACGCTGGATCAGCAGCAGGAAGTGATCACATTTCTGGGCGAAGGGGAGTGTTTTGGCGAAATGTCTCTGGTGGACCGGGAGCCGAGGAGCGCAACGGTTCGGGCAATGGGTTCGACCCAGGTGCAGGAGTTTCCGCAGGACGCACTGAATGTCCTTTTTGAAGCTCATCCCGATATGCACCGGCGCATTTTGATCAACCTGTGTCGGATTGGGTCGCAGCGGATTCGACGGCTGGACGAAACCCTGGTCCAGAGCATTTATGACAGCGTGATTCTCCTGGATTCGAACTGCCAGGTGCTTCAATGGAAGCGGCTGACCGGCAAGCAAGATATTGTGGAGGGGGCGTCGGACGAGGTGATCGGTCGGGATCTATTCGAACTGGCCCCGCAACTGGGCGAAGGGGTGAAACAGACGCTGATTCAGGTGATGGATTCGGACGAACTGGCTGTGCTGCCTTTAGAAATGGAAACGGCCGATGGAAATACGGCCTATTTTGAGGTCACGATTGCGCCGCAAGGCAATGGTTCGGTTCGGTCGGGGTTGACGCTGGGCATCCGGAATATTACCGATACCAAATTGCTGGAAACCCGCCTGATTCAGGCGGAAAAACTGGCTATGGCCGGGCAAATGTCTGCCGAGATCGGGCACGAGTTGAAAAATTATCTGACGGTGGTTGTGGGCCACACAGATTTGCTATTGTCCAATCCCGACATTCAACAATTGGAGCGTCCCCAAAAAAGCCTCACGGCGATTTCGAATCAGCTGGACCGGATGTCTCAGTTTGCGACCGGATTGATGGATTTGGGGATGTTGCGGACTAAAACCGAAAAATCGGATTTGAATCTTTTGATTGAACGGCTTGTCCAGTTTATCCAGGGCCAGAGCCGGTTTCGACGGGTGGAATTTGATCTGGATCTGGATGCCGATTTGCCAAAGCTGGAGATTGATCCGGGCCAGTTCCAGCAAGTGCTGCTCAATTTGTTTGCCAATGCGGCCGATGCAATGGGCCTGGGGGTGGTGCAGGCCAAGACGCGATATGACCGCGAGCAAAATCGATTGGTGTTGGTGGTGGCCGACACGGGTCCGGGGATGCCTGAGGAGGTGAAGGCCCGCATATTTGAAACGGGTTTTACCACCAAAGACACCGGGCATGGGTTTGGGCTGGTGGTTTGCTTGCGCATTATTGAAAACCACGGCGGTGAGGTCGAAGTGGAATCGGAAGTAGGGGTGGGCACGACATTTACATTGACGTTTCAGTTTTGATTTGGATTCCGGAATTTGATTCCCAATACAGCGGGCAGACAGCGTAGGATGTCTGCCCGCTTGTTTTAATCGTAGTATCGGCACCCTGAAAAGTCAACCGCAGGAATTGAATGGGAAAAAAATTCCTATTCGGAGTATTTGAATAAACATTTTTTCTTGAATAGGGTATTGCAGTCTGCCGTCAGGTTATGACTGTAATACCTGTTTTTTGTTTATAAACAAATAGTTATGGTGATTATGGCCTTGCCAAGGAAGTCCGTGGCACAGCAGTTGCGCTGGGCAGGGGTGATTCTCCCCTGTTTGATAAGGAGCCCTATGATGTTATCCTCACCCCTCCTGGTGCTTGCCGTTGTCGGCGGGCTGGCATTTCTAGTCTGGGTTAGCCTGGCTATTTTGGATCGATTTGAAGATTTCAAATTAAAGCTAAAGGAAAATTGAAACGTGCCGATTACTATGAATAGTTCGAGGGATGTGGTTCGCGATTTCAAGCGAAAAATTGCCAAGGAGAAGGATAACATGAGTGCACAGGATCGAGAACTTGCGGTATTATACTGGCGACTGCAGAAGAAGGTGCATACCGATCCGAAGATCCGCTCCTATCTGCACGAACTGACCCGAATGTTGAAAGCCCGGAAGATTCGTCCGACCCTGTTGAACGATGTGGGGTTGGAATTGGCAATGGAAAATCGAATTTAAATATTGATTCTTATATCTTTATTGAATGCTAAGCGTCTGTCGGTTACACCGACGGACGCTCTTTTTTTGCATGGTATTGAAATGGGGGAAGATTTAGCCTTTCATCTGTGGTCTGATTCTGCTTATATTTTATATTTATTGGATTCGATCTGCAGAACGCATCGCAGGGAAAAGAGCAGGCCATGTCTCACGATTTTAGCCTCCAGTGTTATCTAGCGGCCCAACAAGATGCTCGAATTTCTCGGCACCAATATGCCGATCTGGAATCTTTGGTGCATCGACTGGGATTGGTAGATTCTGTAGTGGGTGTGGATCCCCCCCGACAGTTTACATTTCAGTCTCACGTGCCGGATATTCTGCTTGTGGATGATGAACCAGCGATTGTTGAAGTGTGGCATCTAAATCTGGTGGAAAGAGGATATCCCGACGAGGCGATCCATGTGTTTACATCGGGAGATGCAGCCGTTACCTATGTTCAATCACACAGCTTTGGGATCTGTCTTCTAGACGTCCAGTTGCGCAGCCTCTATTCAATTCGGGGGGAATACATTTCCGGTATCCGGGTGCTTCGAACGATGAAAGACTTATATCCGGCTGCCAAAGTCATTCTGATTTCGGGATTTGTCACCTATGCGATGGTCAAGGAAGCCATTCTTGGGCTGGGTGCATCCTATTATTTAAGAAAGCCTTGTCAGGTAGACGATATTGGAAACATTGTGCAATGGGCGGTCGATCAACTCCAAAGTTGATCCTTTGGGCGTGCACAGATAAAAAAAGCGCCTGCTAAGCAAATCGGCAGGCGTTTTTTGTGCTTGTAGGGCCTGAGACCGGGGATCGTGTTGTTTTGGGGCTTTCACTTGCAAAGGTCGGCAGAAACATTTACTTTTACACTTTATATTTTGGTTTGCGGACGTGGCGGAATTGGCAGACGCGCTAGATTTAGGATCTAGTAAGTGAAAACTTGTGGGGGTTCGAGTCCCCCCGTCCGCACCATTTTTTACTGCTCTTGCTGGAGGGCTTTTTGACCGGCCTCCTGGTCGGAGATGAGGGCGTGCAGGTGGACCAATTCATTGTTGGCATCCCGGAGGCGTTGGGAGAGGGTGGCGATGAGGTTTCGGGAAATGGCGATTTCGATATCGGGGTGTCGGCGCATCAGGGATAGGAGCTTGGCTTTGCTCAGGACGAGCATGTTGGACGGTTCGAGGGCAATCACGTCGGCCGAGCGGGGTTCTCCGGTAAAGATGCCCATTTCGCCAACCGGGGCAATAGGATCGATTCGGGCGACCTGGACGGCTTCTTTGGTGCGCACCGAGAGCTGTCCGGAGAGCAAAATGTACATTTCGTTGGCCGAATCTCCGTTGTGACATAGAAATTCTCGGGCCCCCAGGGCTTTTTGTTCGCAGACTCTGATGAGTACGAGGGCCTGGTCGGGTTTGAGGCCTTGAAAAAGCGGAATGCGTTTGAGGGCCTGGACAAATTGGGAAGGGTCTCGATCCATACTGCTAATATGTCTTGTTTTTGTTCAGGATGTCAAGTAAAAACAGGGAGATGTAGAAAGGTAACTCATTGGAGCAGCTTGCATTTTCGAATGAAGATCAGGTGCGAGAGATCCGGGAGCGGTTTGGCACGCCTGTGTATGTGTATGATCAGGCGACTCTGGAGGCGCAGGCCCGTCGGGTGCTGGATTTCCCAAATGCGTTTGGATTGACGGCCCGGTATGCGATGAAGGCGTTGCCCAACGGGGCGGTGATCCGAATTTTGAACCGTGCGGGATTGCATATTGATGCCAGCAGCGGGTTTGAGGCCGAACGGGCGATACAGGCGGGTGTGCCGGGAGAGCAGATTCAATTGACGGCTCAGGAGGTTCCTCGAAATCTGAAGGCTTTGATGGATCGGGGTGTGATTTTTAATGCCTGTTCGTTGCAGCAGCTCCGGATGTTTGGGGAACAATTTCCCGGCAAAACGCTAACGGTGCGGATCAATCCGGGCCGGGGATCGGGGCACAGCAACCGGACCAATGTGGGCGGGCCGGCGGCCAGCTTTGGAATCTGGCACGAATATGTGGACGAAGTGCTCGCGATTGCTCAGGAGCACGATTTGACGATCAACCGTATGCACACCCACATCGGATCGGGCAGCGACCCGGAGGTGTGGGAACGGGTGGCGCTGATGTCTTTGGAGATCTGTTCTCGGTTTCCGGATGCGACTACCTTGAGCCTGGGAGGCGGGTATAAGGTGGGGCGGATGCAAGGGGAAGGGGAGACGGACTTGCAGCGGATTGGCCCGCACGTTGTGGAAGCATTTAAAATGTTTGAGGGCCAGCACGGGCGGCGGTTGACGCTGGAAGTGGAGCCGGGCACGTTTCTGGTTGCCAATGCCGGTGTTCTTGTGGCTTCGGTGATCGATGTGGTCGATACCGGGCAGGATGGGTATACGTTTATCAAGGTGGACACCGGGATGACGGAGGTAACCCGACCCAGTCTTTATGGGTCGCAACACCCGATTGTGGTGGTGCCGGCCAAGGGGAAGCATCGGGGCACGAGGGAATATATTATTTCGGGGCATTGCTGTGAAAGTGGAGACGTGTTGACGCCGGCACCCGACGATCCGGAAGGGTTGCAGGTGCGAGAATTGACGGAGGCACAAACGGGCGATCTGGTGGTGATTGGGGGTTCCGGGGCCTATTGTGCGGCGATGAGTACGAAGAATTACAATTCTTTTCCCGAGGCGGCCGAAGTGTTGTTGGCCGATGACGGCACGTTGCACCTGGTTCGTAAGCGACAGACTCTGGCACAGGT